>JAYTCQ010000096.1:0-14945 GCA_043736395.1 Blastocatellia bacterium
TTTCCGCTTGGACGACTGGGCAAGCCTGAAGACATCGCCAAAGCCGCGTTATTTCTGGCTTCGGACGACGCCGAATGGATCACCGGCATTTGGCTGACCGTTGACGGCGGACGCGATGCCGCCTTGGTTGATTTGTCAGATTTGAGAAACGAGTGAAGGCCGATGAACCCTCATTTTCTTGTGGATGTTCATTATTTTCTTTGCCGCGTTAGCGGCATTTGAATTTAGCCGTGGGTGAAGCCCACGGTCAGCGAGTAATGGATTGCGCGTCGCGTTAGTGACGCTTGAAATGCGCACCGATTCAGGCGTCGCTGACGCGACGCTCGTGGCATGACGAATCGTTCCGTGGGCTTCACCCACGGCTAAATTCAACCGCCACGATGTGGCGAAGATGAAGGCGAAGAACCTCAGTTTGCGGGTTAATGAAACAAGGCAATTACTATGAATACGAATTACACAACTTCTTGCCAAAGATACGATTTCTACTTAAACGGAAAACTTCGTTTTATTTTTCTCGCCCTGCTTTTGTTTCCTTCCCAAAGCTTTGTTCAACAAATTGATACGTCAAAAGACCGCGTAAAAACCGACCTCAAAATTGCCTTGCCTTACCTCGGCTCAGTGAAAGCCAGAAACGCCAGCGAGATTGAATCTTCCAACTGGTTGATCGGATGTGAAACGCTGGATCGTGATTTTGCCGATTACGATCAGTATAAGGAATACCTCGCTCCGTTAGGCATCAAACGGCTAAGGATGCAGGCAGGTTGGGCAAAAACTGAAAAGATCAAAGGCCAATACGATTGGGCGTGGCTCGATCATATTGTGAACGACGCGACCAGCCGTGGCTTAAAGCCGTGGTTGCAGACTTCGTATGGCAATACGCTTTATCCCGGCGGAGGCGGAGCCAATTTAGGGGCCGGATTGCCTACGTCAAAAGAAGCGTTGGACGCCTACGCCAAATGGGTCAAGGCGATGGTGACGCGCTACCAAGGCAAGGTAAAAGATTGGGAAGTCTGGAACGAACCGAACTTTGCCGATAACACGATCAACACGCCTGAAATGACGGCGGAGTTCAATATCCGCACGGCGGAGATCATCAAAAAGATTCAGCCTGACGCAATCATTTCAGGGCTGGCCTTGGGGCATATCGGGATCGAATTTGCAGATCGTTTTTTTAGCTACCTGGCTAAAAAAGGCAAACTGAAATTATTTGATAACATGACCTATCACGATTACGACTATAACCCTGACGCGAACTATCACGAGGTATTTTTGCTCAGGCAGACGCTGGATAAATACGCGCCGGGAATGAAGCTGCGGCAAGGTGAAAATGGCGCACCGTCAGAAGGCGGCACAGGCCGAGGCGCGCTATGGGATTACAACTGGACGGAGTTATCACAGGCGAAATGGGACACGCGCAGAATGCTGGGCAACCTCGGCCACGACATTGAATGCAGCGTTTTCGGAATCATTGAAATGGCGTATACCGAAGGGCCAATCAACCGATTGAATTTCAAAGGAATCATCAAATCCGACGCCACCAAAAAAGTAATCCGCCCGAAAACCGCTTATTACGCCATCCAAAATGTAACCGCCATTTTTGATAACACGCTCGAACGACTTACCAGGCTGCGAATGTCCCGCAACATCGCTGGCGCAGCGCCGGATGCGTTCAGGTATTCGCAAACGACCGACCGCAGCCTGGCCGTTTACGGCTTCCGCCACAAAGTAACTCACAAACAGCTTTATGTGATTTGGATGGATGACAACATCCCGACCGACTCCAATCAAACCAAGCTCCAAACCTTCACCTTCTCCAACGGAAATTTTGAAACCCCTGTTTTGGTAGACATTATTTCGGGCAGTGTTTATGAAATCCCCGCAACGAAATGGAGCAAAAAAGGTAATGCTTATACCTTCAAAGAAATTCCTGTTTACGACGCGCCTGTTGTCATTGCCGACAAAAGTCTGATTCACTATCGTTGATATTTGCCAACGGCATCTCTTTTACTCCAGCATAAAACACGATGAAGACCGCATCCGTATCGCCGACTGTGCCGCGATGCACTGTATTCACAGGCTCCGGGATCACTTGCCCCGCTGTGAAATGTTGCGTTTTTCCGTCCGGTTCTTCCACTGTAATTTCACCGGAAAGGACATACGCCGCAGTCGGCATCGGATGTTCGTGCCAGCGCAATACGCACTTCGCTGGAAGGGTGATTTTCAGTACAGAAATTTCCGGTGCGCCTTCTGGATAAGCTTGATACGGAACATTATTCCATGACGCAGTAGCGCGCAGTAACGTCTCTGTTGTCACGTTGCCAGCCGCCATCATTGGTGCTTCGATTGATTCAGGTTCATTCATAAATTTCTATATTTTTATTTCTTGATTTCGTCGCTGCGAATTTTCAAATCGGCAAAATATCCTTCTGTCCCAAACTCAAGCCATAAGCCGATTGCACCGGATAAATCGGAGCCGTGTTTGAGATCATTCACGATCAACACGGGCTGTTTGCTGCCATTGACAAAGAGTTTTGCCTTGACGCCTTTGACTTCGATCTTGAGGTCAATCCATTCATTCAACCCGATGTCCACGTAAGATTCATACTCTCCCGGCGCATCTTTTCTGAGGCGGTCAAACTTGAAATCTGGATACGAAAAATATTGTGTCGCGCGATTTCTGCGGAGTTGAATTTCGACCCGGCCATTCGTCGGGCGGATATACATACACTCAAATTTTGAATTGCTCTCATTGATTCTGAAGGCAATGCCGATAAACCCTCGCGCATCTGCGGGAGCATCTTTTAGCAGCCTGCTCAGCACCTTAACTTCAATCGTTCCATTTTTGAAATTGACGTTTTTCAGTTTAGCGAGCGTAGGTTCGTCAAATGCTTTCACGGCAGCGTCTTTGATGACTCGTATCGTGTTTTTGCCGGAGATTTTTGCCGCTGACATGGATACGCTGACGGCTTCAAGTTTGTTGAGGTTTAACTTAGTTGACTGAGAAAATACGGGCGAAATTCCAATGACTGACCAGACTATAAATAAAATAATTCTCTTCATAATGTGCTTATGCATATAGTAGCTATCACCCAATCACATTATCGAGTGTCACAATAAGTTGTTTTGCTTCATTAAAATAGGTTCGTATATCAGTAAAAGTTATTGTAGGATTTCCTCCATGTGCAAAATCATTTCTTGCATCTACAAGTGATTGTATCGAACTCGTTATACTGTGATAATTCGCTAATGTTTGCATTTGGGTTTTAAAATTAGAAACCCAAATGTCATCAAATTCACCTAATATTTGTAATATTCGACTGTATGAGGGGTTGGCTGAATTTTCTCGAACTCGTTTGTTCAAGAAGTTCTTGACTTGAGGTTTGCTTCTTTTACTACAGAAATCAGCGATTAAAGTTTTAAATGCGATTTCAATCGTTCCACATGATTTTATTACAGAATATTTATTAAGATATGGCACAATTAAATTTGTTCCACCAAGTCCAGTTATTATTGTATCTATATGCGTAAGCTCATTGTCGCAATTAGTCAGCAATAATTGTACATCGCTATTATTCATTGCTTACGCCTTATAAAGTAAGGTTTTAACCTTCTGGATTCTTTTTTGAATTGCTTCCTTTCTCATAGTTTCCTTTGTAATAGAAAACTTATACTCCTCGTCATGAAGCAATTCATTTCTATTATCCTGAATGCTTGCTAATTGAAAGGTAAATCCTGCTTGCATAAGCTGGTCAGTTGCAATAGTTATTGAATCGAAAATTGTAGGGCTAAAGATTGGTGAAAATTTCCCTGGAATGGTACTAGAAATATTATTGAATGCATTTTCCCTAATATTCTGATAAATAAAATTAATACAATTAGTAAACCTGCTTCTGAACTCTTCTATTTGAGCATCCGATGATTTTGTGAATTTGCCCATGAATTGATTCAGGAATTTTTTCAATGAGATGTTACCGTGTTTTAGTGCTTCAAATTCAGGACTACTTAACGCAAAAAACCTAAGAATAAGCTCAATATCTCTCATCCGATGGTCTTCATCGTTTGAATCAAATAGAATTCTCCAGTTTGGCAACTTATTGAGTTCAAAAAGTAGCGAGTTAAAATTTCCTTGATAAACACAATTCCTTATTTCTTGTGACATCAATGTCCTGCCGCTGGTATTAATCCTCTCAAATACTTGATATAAACTCGTATCATCATCCGTGGGGTGTTGCTGCAAAAATATTATGGCATGTATCGTTGTGTTTCGGATTTTTCTTTGCTCTGTATCTGTTAACTCTGAAAAGGCTTTTCCACGCCACTTAGGATTTATTTTTTCTGAGTTTGATAGCTTGAATATTTTATTATCGCCCGCAAAAATGCCACGGACATAATCATAAACTGTCATGATGCGTTGATAGCCATCTACGATTAATAGTTTTTCGTCAGGTGTTTTTGCGAGAAAAATACTTGGAACTGGTAGTCCTAATAATAATGAGTCAATAAATCGGGATGCTTCAGTCTTATCCCAAATGTATTTTCTTTGAAGCTCAGGTTTTACTAGCTCATCATCTTCGTAACGCTGGATAAGCTCTCTAAAAGATAGGTCTGCGCCCCACGATGAAATTTTAAATAAGTCATCGTCTGAATAAAAATCATTTTCTTCTTCTTTTATTGATTGTACTTTTCTTATCATGATGAGTGTTTGTTGAAATTACCTACGGCTCGTTTATTTACCAACTCTTAATGTATTTATGAGTATCTTACAGAATCAGTATTACTCTGTAATTACGAAGTTGCCTTCCTCATTTCAGCTTCAATTGCACAGGGTCCCAATGAATGATTTTTTTCTTGAAAAAACTTTCGTTGCAGGCTAATGCGGGAGCCGCCGCTCTGAAGCCAAATTCGGCATCTTCAACAACAGGTTTGCCTGTTCTGATGGAATCAAAGAAATTTGTAAAATGGTCTAAATGGTCGCTATAGCCTTCAGGTGGTCTGAAAGTAATGTCCGCTTTAGTTTTTCTATTTTGTTGTTCCTTTGTCCATTTCGCGTCGTACTCTTTTTGCATCTCTTCCTGCATCTTTTTCGAGAACGTGAAAAGCGAGTCATAACCACCCATCCCCGGTGCTTCCGGCAGCAGGCTATGTTTGATGGTGATGCTATTTCCTCTTACGACGATCATGCCTTCTGACCCGACTAATTGGATGATCTCTTGTCCGCCTGTACCGCTAATGAAATTAACTTGTAAGGTCATTTGGAAAGCCGCGTGTTCTTTGCTGTCGGGATATTGCAGCACACCTGACATCACATCGGGCATATTGCGCCCGTCTTTCCAATAGCTGAATTGACCTGTGCTGTAGATGGATTCAGGGCCTTTTGAATTGGTAATCAAGTGCGAGCCGCTCAGTAAGTGAATGAATAAATCGCCTGCTACGCCTGTGCCTACTTCTTTGAAAGCGCGCCACCAAAAGAATTTTTTAGAGTCATACGCCATTTTCTCCGTTGCTTCAATAAACTTGTCCCAATTGGTAGTCATAGCATCGGCGTCTTTGGGAATCGTGTATTCCCACGCCCCGATAGAACTTTGTCTATCGTAGACGGCATTGACCATATTGAGTTTGCCAATTTCACCCGCCGCCAATAATTCTTTGGCTTTGAGATAACCAATGCTGCTTACGCGTTGGCTGCCGACTTGGAACACTTTTCCTGATTTTTTCGCGGCTGCCATGACGGGATAGCCTTCGGCGATTTTGTAAACCATCGGCTTTTCGCAATACACGTGCTTACCTTTCGCCAAAGCGGCTAAAGTAATGCGCGCATGCCAAACATCGTGGGTAGCGATGATGACCGCATCAATGTCTTTTTTATCTAAAAGTTCTTTGTAATTGCGCGTCGTGTAAAGGTCGTTGCCGAATCTTTCTTTCGCATTTTCAAGCCTGCCCGTATACAAATCACAAATTCCTGCCAATTCAACGCCCGGTACTTTCAGCGCAGTATCAAGGTCCATATGTCCTTGCACACCATAACCAATCACGCCGAGGCGGATTTTGTCGTTGGCGGAGATTTTCTGTTCATAGTGCAAAATACGTTCTTCCGCTTTTTCTCGTGCGGCAAGTGAAGCAAAAGGCGTGGCGGCGCTCACCATACTGGTTGCAGCTATTTTTTGTAAAAACTTTCTTCTTGATGCGGGATTATCTTTTTTCATACAGGTGTTTTTTTCGTCATCTGACTGATCGTCAAAATAATTGTGTAGTTAATGCTTTGAAAGCAACTTCTCTGTTTTGGCTTTATTAGAATGCAGATCGTTCGGCTATTTTACAAGGGAATCTTGGCACGACTTAAAGGTTTCCTTTAACCGTCGAGCAAAATCAATGGAAGCGGCGCGTGGATGGCTGAAAAGATGGATTCGGCATCGTATAGACAATTTATTAATCACTATCTATTAATCCATTGGCAATGCAGGAATCCTTATATGCTTGTAAATCGTCATATCGTTGCAAGCGGTAACGCGCTCCAGCATGTTGCGCGGAGCGGTGCGCCGCCTCAGCAAATACTTGCGCATCCAAGACTTCGTTTTGCGTTACCGCAAAGGCAGTACCGCTCTCTATGCCCTCACGGAACTGTTGATGGGCGCGGGCGTATGCGATCTCAAAGCGCGGCAGAAATTCAGGGAAGGGCCGCGTCAGATAAGTCATCTCAAAAGTTTTCGATGCAGGATGCAGCTTGCCATCGGGTTGCCAAACCTCTACGTGAATGGGGCCGGGGTATCCGGCAAAACGTCCCGTGTGGATCGTGCCTTTCGTACCAATGATGTAAGTCTCGTTGTTATAGCCCGAAGAATGGGTACGACTTAGATCAAGTCGCCCGAGCACGCCTGACGCGGTCGTGAACGTCACAAAGGCCGTGTCTCCGCCTTCGTCAATCGGGCTGGCGTAACCCCGCGTGTGATGCATGCTCGCCCAAACCTCGTTCGGAAATTCGTCCAACAACCAGATCGCTTCGTCCGCGACGTGGATGCCCATGTCAATAATCAAGCCTCGGCTGCTGTAGGTTGACGGCGGAGGAAACTGATCGCGCAAGATGCAGCGGATTTCACGGACTTCGCCCACTACGCCGGATTGCATCAGTTGCCGCGTATAAAGCAGCGCCGGGTCATAGCGCCGCTGCAAACCAATCTGAATCTGGCGCGGCTCGCGACCAATGGCTGCGACAAACGCGAACGCCTCCTGCAACTCATCGGTCAAGGGTTTTTCCAGATAGATCGGAATCTTCGCTTTGACGAAGGGAAGGGCATCACGTGCATGATCTTTGGTGTGCGAAGCAATGATGACCGCATCCATCTCGCCAGCCATCTCCTGAGCCATTTGGGCTGGATTGTGAAAGGTTTTTGCGTTGGCAAGATTAAGTTCATCCTGCGCGGCTACGACGGCAGCTTGCGCTTCGTCGCCGATGGCTACGATTTGATGACCTTGGTTTTTCACGATGGATGCATGCACCTTGCCGATGCGACCTGCGCCGAATACGCCGTAGTTATAAATTTTGCCCATTACAACTCTCCTGCTGTTTGTGATTTTGCACACCCTGTCATAACACCTCAATATAATTCGCACTGCGAAGGGGCATCGGCTCAAATGGAGTGTTAAGCCGTTTCTGGTTCAATCCACCCTGAGATTGCTGCCATCAAGCCAAAGCCTAACAATGGGCCAGCCCCGTAACCAATGAGCGGCGCGGGTGTAAGCCCTGCTGCTGAACAAACAAATAATGTTGCATAATACGCGGCGACGGCAGCTAGCCAGAAAGCACTTCGCCGCGAATAGGCATATAGGCACGCAATAAAAATAACAGCACTGCCAATAACGGCGAAGCCAGCTAGTAATGAGTAGCTAAAGGCTAAGGCAAAAACACCCTCAACATACGGAACAGGCTCAAGCGGGTCAGGGCGGGTAAAGGCCCATACGGTGGCGAACATCATGATTATTAAGGTAATGGTTGACCGTAATAAATCTGTGCGGTATCGCATAAAAAGAGCAGCTGAGCCAGCGAGCAGGGCCAGCACTTGAGAAGCATCCGGTTGAATCGCCAACACAATACTTGCGCCAATCAGTGCAGTGAAAGCGATTACCTCAACCTTTTTCCGCTTTCGAAAATATACCGAGCAGGCAGCGAAAAAGGAGGGCAAGAGTAGTGGTGCGATATAAAGGTTCAATGCTCCCAATGAAATCCAGCGATGCGGTAGGGATGAGTGAGTCAATAGAGGCGCAGCGATGCCCGTCAGAGCCAAAAGCACAATACCTTTGGCAGGTGTGAAACCGAGAATCCAACGATCTAAAAATCGCCCTGCAACGACAAGAAGAAAGGCAATGCAAATGAACAAAAGCTGCATGAACCAGATGCTTTTGCCTACGTCTGCGAAGGACAGAACAACAAGACCGGCGGCAAGTGGAGCCGCCGCTGCTAGAAGAAAAGGCACGCGCGAAGAAAGATTCATAAATTGCTGAACAAGTTTACAATCTGTGCAAAATCAGACCCGGAGCAAGCCACGGAATCCCCTGGAGGCGTAGTAAGACTCTGCTCCATTATGATAAACGAAAACCTTGCCGTTTCGACGCGCAAACGGGCTTCGCCAGCGGCGGGTTGCTGTGAAGGCACGTCTTCAACCGTACGATTTTCAGCACATCGTTAGGCAGCAAGCAACGGATTTAGGGCTTCCACAAGAGCCTGATGGTTAATGACCTTCCCGCCATTATCGCTATTTGTCAGAATGATAAATCCTGATTTACGTCTCACCGATGCCTTGGCGAGCGAGCGAAATCCAACTTGCCCGCCTGAATGCACGATCACGTCCCCGGTTTTTCTGTGTTGTATTCCCCACCCCAAAGCCCAGGCATCGGCTCCATCAACTTTCTCCCCCTCCGCCAGCTTGATTTGCGGGCGTAGCATTTCCTGGTGGAACTTTTTCGTAAGTCGAAAAGCGTCGCTTTTTTTTGGCGCGACAACTTCAATCAGAAATTTCGCGTAATCGGACGGCGTTGTGTGCAGCCCTCCTACGGCGGCGTACCGTGCGGCGTCTGTCGCTGTCGGTTTTGCTTTCGTGAGAGGCTTTCCCGTTACGTCATGCGGTCGCGCCGCATGCTTTGCGAAACTGTCGTTCCAGACATAACCGCTGGAATTCATGCCTAACGGTTGCAAAAGGGTTCGTTTCAGATACGAGTCAATATCCGTCGCACAGACTTCCAAGCCACCTTCGTACTTGGCGCACTGCTGGGAGTTTTCCTGTCCAGTTAAATGAGACAGCACCGATTGTAAGTAACAGTAACCCTCCCCTGAATACAGGTATTTTTCTCCGGGCGTGAAATGAATTTTCAAAGGCTCACGTCGAGAACGAAAGTCTTGAAATCCTGTCGTATGCGACAGCACGTGCCGAGTGGTAATAAGTTTAAGTCGCGGATCATTCTCAAGAAAAGGTTTGGTAGCATAACGGGTCAATGACGCATCCAGATCAAGTACATGTTTTTCGCATAGCTTCATGACCGAATAGGCAAACACCGTCTTGCTTACGGATGCCGCTTCAAACACAGTGTCGTCATCAACCGGTTCTTGGGAGGCGCTGTCTTTCACGCCAAATCCTTTCCGCCAAAGTAGCCTTCCATTTTGGACAAGAGCAATTGAAAGTCCCGGGACGATGGCTTCTGCCATCAATGATGGAATCAGCTTTTCTAAATCAGCAATCAGCGTTCTCCACTGGCTCCCCCTCTTTGTTTCGTTAGGTAGTTGACTCGTCTGTGACCAAATTTCACTTTGGGCAAAACAAGAAACAAATGCGGCTTGACTGCTTGCTATCAGAAAATTTCTTCGATACATAAGATTTACCTATCGTTACTTCTTTTCCAAAATGCCTTTAAGCGATGTTCATTAATCGCCTTCTCGTAGCGAAGTTGTGCGCTGCGCGGTTAGACCCCTGAGTGAACCACGGAACGCCCTAGCGGCATAGTAAGACTCCGCTCCGTTGTGATAAACGAAAACCTTCCGATAGTGACGATCATAAAAAATTGCACCACCGAGTTTTCGAAAATCAGCCGGAGTTTTCACCCAGCTCGAAGTTTTCGTATCGAAATTTTCCAGTGTCTGCAACTCCCAATATTGTTTTTCGGTTAAAAGCTCAATGCCCATCGTGGCTGCCAAATCCATCGAGTTATTTCTATGGATACGCTGAAGGCGCGGTACAGTACAGGGAGCGATAGCGACTTGATAAATATCACGAGTTACCAAGTCGCTATCGCTCCCTGTACTGTACCGCGCCTTTGGCGCATCCATTCGAAATCCGCTAACTGAACATATTGTTCACAGACTAGGAATCCAATTAGTGCCGGTTGAAGGCACTAACCTCCAATCAATTAAAACACCTGATGTTACGCGAAACTAAAGCCCTGCCTGGTCATTGGCAATGTCCGAATGCGTTCGCCAGTCGCCGTGAAAACCGCGTTCGCAATCGCAGGCAGAATTGGCGGCAAAGCGGGTTCGCCGAGTCCGGTCGGTGAATTGTTGGATTTCAAAAAATGCACTTCGATAGGCGGCGTTTGCGACATTTTTACCAGTGGATGTTGGTGATAATTTGTTTGTGTGACGCGGCCATTTTTCAGGGAAATTTCCTGCAACATTTCGCTCATGCCATCCACAACAGCGCCTTGCGTCAGGCTTTCAGATGCGCCGACATTGATGATTTGGCTGCCAATGTCTCCGGCGACCCAGACTTTATTTACTTTGATTTTTTTGTTGGCGTTGACTGTGACTTCAGCGACTTCGGCAAAATATCCGCGATGGCTAAAATGGAAGCCGATGCCCATTGCAGTCCCTTTCGGGAATGTACGTTTGCCCCAACCGGATTTTTCAGCGACGAGTTTGACTACGCCAATCATACGTGACGCATCCATTCCACCGGGCGTTCCTGCGCTTAATAAATCCAAACGAAATTGCACCGGGTCTTTGCCTGCGGCGTGCGCGAGTTCATCAATGAAGGATTGGAATACCCACGCGTAGACATTCGAACGTGGAGCACGCAACGCCCCTGTTTTCAGGCCACGAGGCATCACTGAGGATTGCATCAGGAAATTCGGCACAAAGCGAGCAGGGAATTCGCCGCCGTCAATCTGTCCGGTATGCGTGAAAGTTTCGCCTTCGCCGTACCCAATAAAATGATCCTGCCATGCAACTAATTTTCCGTCTTTGTCTACTGCGCCTTTCAAATATTGAAATCCACCGGAACGATAGTAACCGTGTTGCATATCGTCTTCGCGCGTCCAAAGTAATTTGACCGGAGCACCGACGGTTTTGGAAATCCACGCTGCTTCGCACATCGAATCGTTATACAAGCGACGACCAAAGCCGCCTCCGCCGCGAATCATGTGAATGGTGATGTCGTTTTCAGGCAGACCGAGTACGCGAGCGACAATCGTGCGTCCGACTAACGGCGTCTGGCTGGTAGACCAGACTTCGAGCTTGCCGTCTTTGAAATGCGCCGTGCAATTTTGCGGTTCTAACGGAGCGTGGTTGATGAACGGAAAAATGTATGGGCTTTCGACAACTTTGACATCACTGCGTTTGAAGACCGCTTCGACATCGCCGTCTTTGCGCAGCGTACGCGCGGGAGGTTGTTTGGAAATTTCTTCGGCTTTCTTCGCAATTTCTGCGCTGTCCTGTGTGCCCCATTTGCCGGAGTCCCATTTTACTTCGAGTTTTTCCCGCGCGGATTGTGCTGCCCACCAACTATCGGCCACGATGGCGACACCTGATTCCAGTCCCGGGTCTTCCGTCAAATACGCAGGGAAATTGCTGGGAAGCGGTCTGCCTTCAATCACAAACGCGTGCTTGACGCCTTTCATGGCTTTGATGGCATCGAGATTTGCGCTGACCACTTTGCCGCCGAACACTGGCGTTTTATGCAGCACGGCGTAGAGCATTCCCGGCACGGTGACATCAATCCCGAAAATTGGTTTGCCCATCACGATGTCTTTGTTCTCGACATCATTTGTCGTCGTGCCGATAATTTTGTAATCCTTCGGGTCTTTGAGTTTGACAGACTTCAATTCCGGCACGGGCATTGACGCTGCCTTTGTCGCTAACTCGCCATAACCAAGTGAACGATTGGAAGCCTTGTGCATCACGCGACCGGAAGCAGTTGCGCATTCAGATGCGGCTACACCCCAGGTTTGTGCGGCTGCGGCAACCAGCATTTGTCGCGCCGCGCCGCCAATCTGACGCATCGGCTCCCAATTGTTTGGTGTCGCGGTGCTTCCGCCGGTGAACTGAATGCCGTACTTGTTGTCTGCATTGGGACGCACGATTTTTACGTCTTTCCAGTCCACGTCAAGTTCATCCGCAATCAACATTGGCAGCATGTTGAGCGAGTGTTGTCCGGTCTCAGGATTTCTCGCAGTGATGGTCACTAAACCGTTGGATGCGATGCTAATGA
This sequence comes from Blastocatellia bacterium, assembly GCA_043736395.1. Lineage (GTDB taxonomy): Bacteria > Acidobacteriota > Blastocatellia > RBC074 > RBC074 > JAFDVL01. Next base: position 12,468 of record JAYTCQ010000096.1, read on the forward strand.
AATCAGAGGGAAGCAGTGCATTCTCGGCCCGGCTTTGCGCAATTGCCGCAGTTTTTGGGTATAAGCCAAGCATAAAACCACCGCCCGCGAGAGCGGTGATTTGCAGAAATGAGCGACGATTGAGATTGGTTTTTGCCATGTGTACTCCTCAAAACTATGCATCAGTTTTCGCTTTAACCATTTAGCTATTATGCAAAACTAAAGCCCTGCTTCGTCATCGGCAGCGTGCGAATGCGTTCACCTGTCGCCGTGAAAATCGCATTGCAAACCGCAGGTAAAATCGGCGGCAGTGCCGGTTCACCCAAGCCTGTCGGCGTGTTATTCGTTTTCAGAAAATGGACTTCAATAGGCGGAGCCTGCGACATTCTCAACCACGGATGCTGATGATAGTTCGACTGCACAACGGCTCCGTTTTTCAGCGTGATTTCCTGGATCATTTCGCTCAGGCCATCAATGACTGCGCCCTGCACCTGCGTTTCGGCGGAACTGGGATTGATGATGTGGCTGCCAACGTCAGCCGCGACCCAGACTTTATTCACTTTGATTTTCTTATTCGCTGCCACGGCGACTTCGGCGACTTCGGCGAAGTATCCGCTATGGCTGAAATGAAAGGCTACGCCCATCGCTGTGCCTTTCGGGAGCTTGCGTTTGCCCCAACCTGATTTTTCTGCGGCAAGTTTTGTGACGCCGATCATGCGAGCCGCATCCAAGCCTCGTTCACGTTGTCCCAGCGGCAGCGGTGTGCCAGTCAATAAATCCAAACGGAATTGCACCGGGTCTTTGCCAGCAGCGTTCGCAAGTTCATCAATGAAAGACTGAATCACCCACGCAGTGCTGTTGGAATACGGCGCACGTAACGCTCCGGTTTTCAGACCCAACCCCATCACCGAAGATTGCACGCGATAATTCGGTACGAAACGCGCGGGAAATTCGCCCGGCTGAAAGCCGCCGTCGTGAGCAAAATTATTCCCTTCGCCGTAAGCGACGAAATGATCGTGCCACGCGACCAGCTTGCCATTATTGTCTACTGCGGCTTTCATAAACTGGAAGCCACCGCAACGATAATAATCGTGCTGGATGTCGTCTTCACGTGACCATAAGAGTTTGACTGGTGCGCCAACTGTTTTAGAAATCCACGCCGCATCCAACATTATATCGTTATACGCACGCCGCCCGAATCCGCCGCCGCCACGCACCATGTGAACCGTAACGTCGCTTTCAGGCAGCTTCAGCAACTGCGCCACCGCTGTGCGTCCGGGTTGCGGAATCTGACTCGTAGACCAAATTTCGAGCTTGCCATCTTTGAAATGCGCCGTGCAATTTTGTGGCTCCATCGTGCCGTGCGCGATGAAAGGAATCGTATAATTAGCTTCGATGGCTTTGATGTCAGTGCGTTTGAAGACAGCTTCAACTTCGCCATCTTGCCTAAGTGTACGCATCGGAGTTTGCTTGGAAAGCTCATCGGCTTTCCTGGCAATGTCTATGCTGTTCTGCGTGCCCCATTTGCCGGAGTCCCATTTCACTTCAAGTTTTTCACGTGCTTGTTGAGCAGCCCACCAACTGTCGGCGACGATGGCGACGCCGGATTCAAAACCGGGGTCTTGAAACAGGTAATTGGGATAATCATTGGCGAGTGGTCGGCCTTCAATGATGAACGCACGCTTGACGCCTTTCATTGCTTTGATGGCGTCGAGATTCGCGCTGATGGCTTTGCCGCCCAGCACAGGCGTTCTTTGCATTACGGCGTAAAGCATCCCCGGCACGGTCACATCAATCCCGAAAATAGGCTTGCCCGTGACGATGTCTTTGTTTTCGACGCTGACGGTGGACGATCCGATAATTTTGTAATCTTTTGGATCTTTGAGCTTGAGCTTACTAAAATCAGGCGCGGGCATCGTCGCGGCTTTCGCTGCGAGTTCGCCATACGAAGCGGAACGATTCGACGCTTTGTGCATGACGCGACCGGAAGCCGTCGAACATTCAGATTCTGCTACGCCCCACGTTTGTGCAGCTGCGGCCACTATCATTTGCCGACCAGCTGCCCCCATCTGTCGCATCGCAACCCAGTTCCCAGGCGTGCCCGAACTGCCGCCTGTGAATTGATTTCCATATTTGAGATGCGCATCGGGACGTACGACGCGTACGTCTATCCAGTCCACATCAAGTTCTTCGGCGATCAGCATCGGCAGCGTGTTGTAAATGTTCTGCCCGATTTCAGTATTTCTCGAAGTGAGCGTCACGATGCCGTCAGCCGCAATACGAATGAAATCATTAGGAGCCAGTACGGCTTGTTGCGACCCTTGTGCAAGCACAGCAGCGGTCTTGGGATACAAGCCCAACATAATGCCACCACCCGCCAGCGCGGACACCTTGAGAAACGAGCGACGATTAATATTTGTTTTGGTCATATGTCCTCCTTACTTTTTGCCTTTGGCGGGCATTAAATTTGTACTTGTGGCGGCAACCTTTGTACTTGCC
>JAYTCQ010000097.1:0-5172 GCA_043736395.1 Blastocatellia bacterium
GTGAGCCGTGAGCAAGTTCTTTTCTCCGATAACATTGAACGCGGTAATCAGGGATGGGGTGGGAAATGGGCGATTACGAATTCAGCCAATTCATCGCATTCGTGGACGGATAGCCCATCAGGAAATTACGCCGACAAATCGGAAGCTTCGTTAATTTCTCCATCGTTTGATCTGATGAAATACAGCGACGTTTATTTGTTGATTTCGCATCGCTTCGAATTCGAGAATCGCTACGATTATGGCTATGTTGAATATTCAGTGGATGATGGGATGAACTGGATTTATGCCACTTCGTTCACAGGTTCGCAAACAAATTTCACGCAAGCGACAATCAATGTTCACGGGCTTTCAAATCAGGCAAATGCGCGATTTCGCTTTCGGGTTTTGAGCGATGAAGCGCTCAACGCTGACGGCTGGTACGTGGATGATATTCAGCTCATCGGGCGCAGTGCTGATCCAACTGTAATATCACCCGGCAGCGTTGATGCGCCTGTCATTACCAGTGTTTCGCCTGCTTTTGGAGCTTCATCCGGAGGCGCGGTTATTACGATTTCAGGCAGTGGCTTCACTTCTGATACGAAGCTAAGTTTTGGAAATGTTGCAGCGAGCGCGCTGAAAATTATTAGTAATGCAACGATCACGGCGACAGCTCCGCCGCATTCCGTGGGAGCGGTTCCACTGATCATTTCTAATCGTAACGGCGGTTCATCACTTAATAATGGCTTCACTTATTGGGACGGAAATAGCGCGAATGGGCAAATGAAATTTTACCAAATTTTTCCTGCTTCCGGCTCTTTGACTGGTGGTGTAGGCGTCAGTGTTTTCGGTGAAAATTTTACTCCCGATGTGAAATTAACGTTGGATGCGAAACCGGTTGAGACTGAATTTATTAACGCCAATGAGCTTCGATTTATTACACCTGCTTCAGATAAATCCGGTCGCGTGAATTTAGTCATTAACGGCAAATCTTCTCAATTGGCTGTATTCAATGCCTTCAATTACATTGCTTCAACTCCGCCGACAGTCAAAATTCTGAGTCAGTTCGAAGTGATAAATTCAGGAGCATCCCTTGGGATTTCATGGCAATCCGCAGATGACACTTTTGTGTCGAAGCAGCGGCTTGAATTGCTCTATTCAAATGGCACCGTAGCGCAGGTTATCGCGTATGAAATCGGAGGCGAAACGCAATCGTTTGTCTGGAAAGTTCCCTTGAATTTTTCAGCAGTAAATGTCCGCCTGCGACTTTCGACGACAGATAGTGAGGGAAATTCTTCGAGCGCTGAGTCTGCGAATTTTGAAGTCAGACAACGCTGGAAGACTGAACCGAAAATTCCTGTGATGAACTGGCAATTCCCAATGGTGAGCGACGGAAAAAATCTTTTTGCAATGGGAGGCATAGCACAGGGAAGCACTGTCAATACTGCGTTTCGCTATGATTCTGCAAGTGGGAGTTGGCTTTCATTGGCTGCGATGCCATTGGCAGTCAGCGGCACGGAAGCTGCTTTTCTCAACGGGAAAATTTATGTACCGGGAGGCGTTCTGGAATCGGGTTTAGTCATCACAAATTTGCAGCTTTTCGACATTGCTTCAAATAGCTGGTCGCAAAAATTAGAAGCCCCAACTGCAGCGCAATGGTTCGCTTTGGCGACGGATGCCGAGAACGGAATGATCTACCGAATTGGTGGTTCGCGACGAGGTCTTACGGCTCCAATTTCTGATCTTTTGATCTACGACACGAAAGCAAATTCGTGGGAGCAGTTGCCCGAAATGCCGGAGCCGCGCTACGGTCACGAAGCTGTTTTTATCAATGGGAAAATTCTGATTGCAGGTGGCGCAAATCGCAGCGGTGGATTGACGCGATGCTGGCAATACGACGTAAAGACGGGGCTTTGGTCGCAAATTGCAGCAATGAACCGGACGCGAAGATTTGCAGCAAGTGGCCTTGGCTCTGATATTTCAGGTCGTCCGTTCTGGTTCGTTTTTGGGGGCGATGATCCGAACTCTTCACTGCCTTTGGCGGACGGCGAAGCATACGACATTGAAAATAATCGTTGGATTCAATTGGATGAATCGTTCAATTTTTCAGCCGGAAAAACTTCGATGGTGACATCAATAATTAATTCAAAATTATATGTCGCAGGCGGCGCAATTCTCCCTGCGAATTCACAGTCATACGTAGTCAGCGACGCGGTAGAAAGCATTGACATCAAAGCTGTCACAATCAGAAATACCGATGCGCCACCGTCGCTTTCAGTCCCATCAACATTGATTGGATTTGTCGGGAGGGAAATTATCGCCAACGTCTCAGCGAATAATTTTGGAGCTTTAGCCGCGATGACGTTAACTGCTTCTGAATTGCCCGAACGCGCAGAATTTATAACGACACCGATCAGCAATAGTAAAGTGAACGGAAGTCTGAAATGGACGCCAAATCCGACAGACGTCGGGAAGCAATTCACGGTAAATTTCTCGGTCACGAATGGTCAATTTACGGACACAAAAGCGGTCAATATTCGCGTTGTGAATGCCGCTTCCATCGCCGTTGTGAATGCCGCAAATTATTACGGCGGAGCATTGGCCAGTGACGCCATCGCCAGTGTTTTCGGGGCTAAGCTCAGTTCGCGGATTGAATCCGCGCAGGCATTGCCGTTGCCGCTTGAGATGGCTGGCACGTCAATCACTGTCAATGGAATCGCCGCGCAACTGCTGTATGTTTCCAGCGATCAACTCAATTTTGTGATGCCCAAAAATCTGGCGGCGGGAACGGCGACAATTATCGTCAAAAATATTTACGGTGAATATTCGATGGGGACAGTGACGATTGCGGCAAGCACTCCGGGGATTTTTACGCGGGATTCTTCCGGTCGCGGCGAAGCGTCTGCCGTTGCTTCAGCGGATGGCATCAATTATCAATCTGCTCCATATAGCTTAACGGTCAACGGACGGCCAAATTATTTATCGTTATTCGGGACAGGGTTTCGCGGCATACTTTCTGCGAACCCTGAAGATGAAAATGGCGTCGCGGAATCGGTGACAGCCTTTATTGCCGGGATTCCTGCGCGTGTACTCTACGCCGGAGCACAAGGATTTTTCGTGGGTGTAGATCAAATCAATCTTGAAATTCCGCAATCATTATCCAACCGCATGAGTTCCGGTGTGACTCAATTTGAAGTCGTGATTGCCGTGAATGGAATCGAAGCGAATCACGTGATGGTGAGCATCAGTAAGTAGCGTAACCAACCATGGCTGGTTACGCTACGACGCCCTTTCCCCTAGCCTCAAAACTCCGCTCACCCTATAATCTTTTCTTACATTACGCCCTTACTTCGTTAAGGCTGCTACATATATATTTTCTGAAAGGTGTTGGAATTTTCCTCAAGCAATGAATCAACGTCATTATCATTTGATCGGAGTGTGTGGCACGGCGATGGCTTCGCTGGCCGGGATGCTGAAAGCCCAGGGGCACCGCGTCACAGGTTCAGACAAAGCGTTTTATCCGCCGATGTCGGATGAATTAATCAGGCTCGGCATCGAAACTTTTGAAGGTTTTAATGCAAGGAATTTAGAACCTGCGCCGGATGTCGTTGTCGTTGGGAATGCGACTTCGCGCGGCAATGTTGAGATTGAAGCGGTGCTGAATCGCAAACTGAATTACGCTTCAATGGCGGAGGTGGTGCGCGAAAATTTTATTCGTGGCAGGCATTCCGTTGTTGTAGCGGGAACGCACGGCAAGACGACTACGACTTCGATTTTGGCGTGGGTAATGGAAGTCGGAAAACTTGATCCGTCATTTTTAATCGGCGGTGTCGCTGAAAATTTCGGCTCCAGTTTTAAGGTCACGAATTCAGAATATTTTGCGATTGAAGGCGATGAATACGATACGGCTTTTTGGGATAAACGTCCAAAATTCCTCAGTTATTTGCCGGAAACTGTGATTCTGAACAACATCGAATTCGATCACGCCGACATTTATGAAAACCTCGAAGCCGTCAAAAAACAATTTCGCTTGCTGGTGAATTTGATCCCGAACGGTGGACGATTAATTGCCGGATGGGATTCGCCCGTAGTCCGTGAAATCGTGTCAAACCCAATTTCTCCGCAAGGCGTGTGGTGTCCGGTGGAAAGCTTTGGGATTGACGACGGTGAAGCGAAATGGAGCGCGCGAAATATCGAATTCACACCCGAAGAAACAATTTTTGATGTGACCTGCGAAGACAAAGAGTTAATGAAAATCCGTACGCCACTCGCCGGAAAATACAACATCAGAAATTGTCTGGCAGTGATTGCAACGGCTGAAATTTTAGGCATTGATCGCAAGTTGACGGCGGAGGCTCTGGCGACATTCAAAAGCGTCAAGCGACGAATGCAGGTACGCGGCGTCGTCAATGGAATCACGGTCATTGACGACTTCGCGCATCACCCGACCGCGATCAGAGAAACACTGGAAGGCGTGCGGCAGAAATACCCAAAGAACCGCATCGTAGCCGTCTTCGAACCGCGCTCATGGACGACGCGCAAAAAGATTTTTCAGGACGAATATCCAAAGTCATTTGCGCCTGCCGATTATGTAATTCTGACACCAATTTTCGAAGCGCATCGCTTAGCCGCCGCCGATCAATTATCTGTGCCGCAAGTGATTGAAGATTTAAAAGCGAAGGGAAAAACCGCGTACGAAATCGGCGGCGAAGATTCCAATGTCAGCGCCGATGCGATTGTGAAGCATCTCGCACCAGAATTGCGCAGCGGCGATGTCGTGATGATTATGTCGAATGGTGGATTTGGTGGGATTCATCAGAAGTTATTGAGTTCGTTGTTTAGATAAATAAGTATTCCCTTTTTTTCAAAATGATTTTTGTGGCGGATGCCCGAAAGCGATCAACTAATGGTTAAAATTTTCCAAAAAAATGATAATAGGAAGTGATGATATTCGAACTCATTTCCCTGGTACATTCATTTTGTTTTTTTAGTTAATTTTAGGCTTGTACTTCTTCTTTTTTCTATTTATCCTCAGCACTCAGTCATAAGTAAATCTAATTCGTCCCGTAAGTTTGCTGAAATTGAGCTAAAGGTAGAACCATTAGTGTCCGGTTATAAGTCCAATAAGTTCAACTGCTTAGAAAGTGAAGGTATCGGAATCTGTAACGGACACTCCTGAAGTAGTTGATTTAATGA
>JAYTCQ010000098.1:0-8013 GCA_043736395.1 Blastocatellia bacterium
ACCTTATACCGTGCCTTGAAAAAAGTATTAGTCGAGGTTGGCTCAAAATACCAGATTAATTTTGCTTAGGTACTTATCACGTTTGTTTTTAATGCTTAAAGGGTTTTTACGAGTACGGCGTCAATCTGTTTTTCGAGTGTTACCCATCAAGCTCTACGATTATTAGCGGGGCTTTGTTGAGGTGCTTTTTGGTAGAGAATGAGAACTAAATCGTTATCTCAGATTTCACAGCTTCCCTCTGAATGCTCAAATTTGCTTCGCCATGGTGTTTTGGACGAACATTAAAAGCCGAGGGTCTATATGATTTAATTCCAAGTTAATTCTGCAAGATTTTTCGAAGGAATGGAAGGTCAACTATGACTTTCTTATAAACTTTTTTTGCGGAGAACGGGTTTGCTATTTTTGACGCTATCAATAACGTTTCACGATGATGTCTGATATTCTGAATCTCTAAAAAATATGAAGCAGTCATTCAAAGAATTTACTGGCTACATAGGTCTAACAAGAGTTATGTTATTCCTCTTGTTGTTAGTCATAACGTACGCGCCAAGCTTGGCGCGTAGCTCTTTTGTTACGAGTTCTCAATCAAAATTTCCCACTGGACAAGTCATCGAAAAAGTCACTTGTCAGGCAGATGCCACGCAAAGCTATGCACTCTATTTGCCTTCGAATTATTCGCCGGAAAAAAGCTGGCCAATTTTGTATGGCTTTGATCCAGGCGGACGTGGAAAGCAGCCGGTTGAGTTGTTTCATGAAGCCGCAGAAAAATATGGCTGGATCGTCATCGGTTCTCACAATTCTCGCAATGGCCCCGGCGTGCCGCTCAACGAAATTATTGTTGCGCTTTTGCAAGACACGCAGGCGAGGCTGGCGATTGATGAACGTCGGGTGTACACCACGGGAATGTCCGGCGGATCACGTGTCGCCAGCTCTGTAGCGATTGGCCTCAAAGATCGCGTCGCTGGTGTCATCGCATGTGGTGCGGGTTTTCCTTACGCCAAAATGCCGCAGAAGGATATGCGGTTTGCGTATTTCGGCATCGCCGGGATCGAAGATTTTAATTTGCTCGAATTGCGTCAGCTGGAAGAACCATTAACCAAAGCAGGAATGACGCATCAACTGCTCACGTTTGATGGCGAGCATACGTGGCCGCCCAAAGCCATTTTACTCGAAGCAGTTGAATGGATGGAAGCGCAAGCCATCAAATCAGGGCGAAGCACCAACGAAAAGGCACGTGTTACGGAGCTGTACGCGCAAGGCCTCAGTCGTGCAAAGCAGTTTGAAGCGGCAGGTAATTTGTATGATGCCTGGTTGCGTTATCGCACCTTGTCAGAATCATTCAATGGATTGGGTGCTGTTGATGAGGTTGCGTCAAATGCGCAACGCTTGCTTGGCACGAAGGAAGTTCAGGCGATGACGGCGCAATTAAAAGCGGCAGATCGTCAGCAGGAAAACCGCGGCAATGAAATTTCTTCGCTCTTGCAAACGATGGATTCAGCCGAGACGCAAATGCAGTCTTTGGCGAGTGCCAAAAGTTTGAGCGCGCAATTACGAAAAAAAGCAGATGAAGAAAATCGATCGACTGATCGCATCGTGGCACGTCGGCTGATGACCCAGTTTTCGATTACGCTTTCCGAAGAAGCAAACAATGCGATGTACCAGAAAAATTATGTCAGGGCTGCATCGTTCTTAACTCTCGCGGTTGAAATCAGACCTAACAATTCGCAAAGCTGGTATCGTCTGGCTTCAGCACAAGCGCAATCTGGAAAGAAAAAAACTGCCATCGAATCACTCAAGCGTGCCGTAGAAAAAGGCTTCGCCGATGGCGCGCGACTTGAACAAGCTGCGGAGTTTGCTTCGCTCCGACAAGAGCAGGAATTTCAAGCACTCATCAAACGGTTGAAAAATCCGACTCCGGCTAACTAAATTCAAATCTTAAAAATCACCGAGAACTTACCGAAATGAAACTTTTATCTTGTGTCCTATTTTTGTTGTTAGTGAACACCACAGCCGCACAAACTCTCCTCGAAAAAACTTTTAAATTCGATGTGGAAGCAGAATCCGTACTCAAATTAAATGCTTCATCGCCGGGTGCGAATTGGGCCGTGAAAGGCAGTGAAGCCGCGACTGTTACGATTGAATTGGACGGCGAATATAATCAGGACGTAATTCTTTTCAGCGGCGCAGCGAATTTTGATTATCGTGTTTTGCTCGGAAGGTTATCTGCTGGTGAACATAAGTTGCGCGTCAAATTGAATGCTGCGCAATCTTCGCCAAACGCAGCCAAAGCGGTGATTAATTCGGCGATGGTAGCTCCGAAAATTCAAGGTGATTTGCAGGAACCGTTGGCGTACGCGCACTCGCCTGTGTTGTATGCGCGACCTGACACGGTAGGGAAATTTAGCGACGTGCCGCTCTTGATGTGGTACGAAATAATTAAGGATGGTTCCGCGCAGACAATTCGCTACAGCATCATTTTCACCAATGAAGACGGGGGGACGCAGACGGCGGCGTTGATGGCGCGGTGGGGAAGAGTCACCGACATCGAATGGATTTGCGAAGTGAAATTAGACGCGCAAGGCAAAGTTTTGAGCGAAGTTTTTCAAGGTACAAATCATCGCACACTGCCTTTCACCGGACGACATGAAGCGCAGCATCCATTGTTTATCGTGGCTTCGCGCAATAATAATTTTTCCGATCAATTGCCGGAAAACTTGCCCGCTTTGCGATTTGCATTGGCTCCGGTAGCGTTTGATACGGCGAAGAATTCACGCGAAGTTTTGATGGACCAAAATCCGTGGACGTATCGGTTGATGCATGACGAAATGCTGCGCGAAGGAAAAATTGCGAATGATTCGGAAGTCGTCGGAACTGCCGGACTTGGCATCAAAATGCTGGATCCGCGCCGTTATTTATATTTTGACGGATCGTCTACCAACACGAATTCAGCATTGAGTTTTGCGGTGAAATTGAAAGGCGACGCGCATTGGTACGCGTCGGATTTAGGGCACAGCTATTTTCGAATTGATCGCAGCGGCTGGTTTCGTTCTACAGTGCGATTGCCAAAAATTAATAGCACGAACGACATCGAACAAATTGTAGTGCGCTGCGAAGCGTTGCCTGATTCGCAATCTAAAAAACAAGATTTCAAACCGGAGCCGACTTGTGCGATTGAAACGATGAATAAAATTTTTTTGTTGGATGAAAAATTTATGCCTTCTGCTTCGGTGAATTTGAACGTGAAGAATACGCCGATGCGCTTTGGCGAAATGCTGGAAATTTATCGCACTTCATCAGCTCCTACAAAAATTAAAAATAACCCAAAGTAGAGAGGTCAGCCTAATTAAGATAAATTTGTCTCGAAAAGAAATTCTTCGATTAACACGGATTTAACGTTGATTTTACTTTGAAAAAAAACTTTTGTGCTCCTTGCCCAATGGTTGTCCACACCATAGAATCCCATCTTCGCTGAACCAATACAACTAAATACTATTTTCTTAAGAAGGAGCGGCTTCAATGAAAAAACTAACCAAATCCAGTCTGGTTCTCTTACTACTACTATTCTCAAATTCAATTTTTGCGCAAACCCAGAGCACGACAGGTGTGGTTCAGGGGACGATTTCTGATCAATCCGGAGCAGTCGTTCCGGCGGCGACGGTGGAGATCAAAAACCTGGATACGAACTTGACGAAAACGTTGTCGAGCGATTCCGATGGACGATTCGTGTTTTTACAATTACAGCCAGGACGTTACAAATTGGAAGTCAGCAAGCAGGGCTACGCCAAATTATTACAGGAAAATCTGACATTGACTGTCGGACAAACCATCAGCTTATCGTTGGGGATGAAAGTTTCTTCGTTGCAGGAAACTATCACGATCAGCGCGTCTCCGACGATTGATACTGTGAAGACGGAATCGAGTACGACGTTGAATGAATTGGCGGTTTCGAATACGCCAGTGCTCGGAAGAAAATTTTTGGATATGTTGACGCTGACCCCCGGCGTGAGCGTGACACAGGGGCCTGACGGCGATGTCGTGAATTTTGCCGGACAGCGCGGCGTATTCAATAACATCAGCCTTGATGGTGGTGATTACAACAACGGATTTTTTGGCGAGCAGGTCGGCGGACAACGTGCCGCGATTGATATTACGCTGGATGCGGTGAAGGAATTTCAAGTGATTGCCACAGGTGCTTCCGCCGAGTTCGGACGTACAGCTGGCGGCGTTGTGAACGTGATTACGAAATCCGGTACGAACGAATTTCGCGGCTCAGTATTTCACTTTCAACGTCATGAAAATTTGACGTCAAAAACTTCGGATGGGAATTCGCTGAAAGATTTTCATCGTGAACAGTTCGGTGGAACTTTCGGCGGCCCAATTGTCAAAGACAAAGCATTTTTCTTTGGCGCGTTGGAACAAATCACCGGCAATTTCTCGCGTGCAAATTTGAGCGTTCCGATTGGAACCCCTTGCAGTGTGACAAATCCGACGATTCAGGCGAACGAAGCTTTAATCAATGGTAGTGCGGATTGTCAGCGCGTGGCTCTCATCAATTTTTTCAAAACTACTCGTCAGCAGGATGAAGGCTTACCGCTGAAAAAACCGGTGAATACCTCAGCATTTTTGGGAAAATTGGATTGGAAATTAACTCCCGCGAATGACCTTTCGTTCTCGTATAATTTCAGCCGTTCGAAAAAAGAAAATGAAACATTCGATGTGGCGACGTATGGAAATTCGGCGAATGGAACTGAAGGTCCAGGCAAAATTAATGTCTTCAATACGAATTTGTACAGCAGCCTTTCGAGTACGATGCTAAACGAATTTCACGTGACACTTTCGCGCGAAGATCGTCCGCGTTCAGGAAATAAATCAAATATTCCGGCGGATACGGCGATGGGCTTTGCGACTTCATTTCGCTTCGGAACGCCATTTTTTATGCAGCCTGGCGTAGATGAAGTTTTCAAAAGATTTCAGGTACGCGACAGCTTTTCGATCATTGCCGGAAAGCACAACGTCAAACTCGGCGGTGAATATATTCGCAGCAATAACACGCAGGTCTTTCGCGGATTTTTCACTTCGCGTTACATCTTTGACAGCGTGACTGGATTTTTACGCTATGCCTCTCCGGCTTCACTCGGAGCTGGTTATGGGCCAAATATCAAGAGCTGCTCCAATGGGACTTATGTGGCTTCAACTGCGACATGTCCGACCGGAACGACTGCCACCGGAGGTCCATTATTATTGTATTTGCAAGCCGCTGGCCCATCTGCATTAGCGACGGACGCGGCGGGTGCTTCAAATATTAACAACGACGAATTCGCAGCTTTCGTGCAGGACAAATGGCAGTGGAAGCCCGGCTTCACGTGGCAATTTGGATTGCGCTGGGAAGCACAGATTTTGCCGAATCCAACAGTTGATCCAAGCAAAACTGCGTATGGATTATTCTTGAAAGATGCGCGGTTCCCGTCTGATGGGACGTTGCCGGATCAGAAAAAAATGTTTCAGCCGCGTGTAGGATTTGCTTGGGACATTGCCAACAACAGTAAATCTGTTTTGCGCGCTTCGTGGGGAATTTATAACGCACGTCAGAACATGCTTTCGCAAGTTGGCTCCATCACCACGAACGGAGTGCAGCAACAAACTATTTTCCGCAGCAGCGAATTAATTGGTTTTGGATTGCCTGCACCGACCTGGCCTGGCGTGTTAACTCCATCGGCACAAACTTGCAGCGGAACACTTGGTGTGAATCCGTTCCCTTGTTTTTCAGGCGTCCGTGTTTTCAGTCGTGATTATAAAAACCCCCGAATTTACACGACAAATCTGCAATTTGAACAACAGATTTTTTCTGATGCCGCGTTGTATCTTGACTTCACTTATTCCAAAGGAGTTCATCTGACGCGCTTCCTGAATTATGGACGCTTAGGATTTGCGGCTCCGTATCTGGATGAAATTGCGGTCACGAGTGCGCTCGGAAAATCGTTGTATCGTGGCTTCACTGTCGGCGTTCGCAAACGGTTGTCTCGTGGCTTCCAAATGGATGCGAATTATGTTTTGTCGAAAGACCTTGACGACGATTCCAACGAACGTGATCCGTTCTCAGATCGAGCGTTTGATATTCGTAATTTGAAATTAGATTACGCAACATCAGACCGCGACATTCGGCATAAATTCAACTTCCTGATTTTTGGAAATTTGCCCGGCGGAATCGAAGCAAACACCCGTCTTCAAGCACGTTCAGCACAACCCATCACTCCGGGAGCACGAACGGCAACGAATCGGAATACAACTCGAAAAGACAATGAATTTTTCTCAATGGATTGGCGCGTTTCACGTCCATTCCGTTTTGGAAGCGATCGTTTTGCACTGATTCCAACGTTGGAAATGTTCAATACGTTCAATAACAAAAACCTTATTAATCCGTTAGTAACGCCGGGGCTGTTCAATTTTGACGGCTTCCTGCGACAGGGCGTAGGCGATCCCCGACAATTGCAATTGGCGATCAAATTTACGTTCTAATTCAGGAGTTGTGATTTTCCTGAAAAGTCATCGTCCAGCGGAAACGTTGGACGATGACTTTTCTTTTTTCAGCGTTTGGAATTAAAGTGAACTTAAGATTCATTGTTTATTTTTTTAATGTTATGAAATTAATTCGCTTAGGTTTTGCCTTATTTTTAGGACTGAGTACGATGCTGACAGCATTTGCTCAGTACCAGAAAAAAACACTGATTGCTCATCGTGGCGCTTCGGCGTATGCGCCTGAACATACGTTGGAGGCGTATCGGTTGGCGATGCAACAAGGGGCGGTTTTTGTTGAGCAGGATTTGCAAATTACGAAAGACGGCGTGTTAGTTTGTTTGCACGACATCACGCTGGAGCGAACAACGAATGTCGCGAAAATTTTTCCTGATCGCTTTACTATGGAAGGCTCCGAAAAGCATTGGTATGTCGCGGATTTTACGCTTAAAGAAATTCAGCAACTGGATGCCGGTTCGTGGTTTGATCCGAAATTTGCCGGAGCGCGCGTTCCGACGTGGCAGGAAGCGATTGATTTGATCCGTAATAAAGCTGGACTTTATCCCGAAACAAAAGCGCCGGAAGTTTACGGCCAGCGTGGCTTCAATATGGAAAAGCTGGTGCTTGGGCAGCTCAGAAAAAATAAGTTACCGAACGCCAAAACGCCGGTCATTATTCAATCGTTCAGCCCTGAATCGCTCCAGAAAATGAAGCGGGAAATGAAAACAAAAGTGCCGCTGGTTTTTCTTATCAGTCCGGAACAGGAAGCCTGGTTGACAGCAGATAAATTACAAAAAATCCGTACGTTTGCGGTTGGCATTGGCCCTGCGAAAGTTTTGGTGGACG
The DNA here is from genome assembly GCA_043736395.1 of Blastocatellia bacterium. Lineage (GTDB taxonomy): Bacteria > Acidobacteriota > Blastocatellia > RBC074 > RBC074 > JAFDVL01. The sequence goes on from JAYTCQ010000098.1 coordinate 7,360, forward strand.
GCAAGCCGGAACTTGTTAAGTTAGCGCATCAGAAAGGGTTGAGCGTGACCTGCTACACCTTTTTCTCAAAGAAAACCGGACGATTTGCGAATGTTCGTGAGGAAATGTTGTACTTTCTTCAAACGCTTGGGATAGATGCAGTGTTTACGGATAATCCAGATCAGTTTCCGGTCGTAAAATAAGTTGGTGTCAGTATCACCTGCGGTAGTGGGTGGAAGTGCTGGCAAGAATATCCACCCGCTACCGCAGGTGGTACTGACTCGAAAATAAACGACATTTATTGCCGGATAAATTTAACTGATTGGACAAACCAGAGCGGCTGTCGTATATTCCGAAGCTCGACTTTTAGTGATTATCGAATCTTTCTTTCTAGGTTATCCAGTAACAAATTCGTTGCAAGCGAACGTTATGCTGATCGGACAAAGCACAAAACTAAATCTCTTGATGCCTTCACTGGTCGCCTTACCGCCGCTCGCTTCAAAATTACTTAAACGTTGCGCGGCAGATTCACCGCTCGCACCTCTTAAAGTGAAAGACAATTCGAAAGCTGAAGGCAAAAGTTAGGTTCTGAACAAAATCAGAAAACGATCAAAGCCTCAGCAAAAAAATGCTGAGGCTTTATTAGTTATGGGTGATGATTAAGAAGGAATGAGT
>JAYTCQ010000099.1:0-21390 GCA_043736395.1 Blastocatellia bacterium
ACATTTTCCGACGGTAAGCTGTATTCGCAAGTCAAAGATTCAAAATATCTCGGCAGAAAAGTTTTGACGGAACTCGTTATCGCCGGAGCTTCACCGGAAATTCTTTTCATCAATAAGCCGCATATTGGCACATACAAATTAGTTAAGATTGTCGAGAACCTGCGGGCTACGATTGAACGCTTGGGCGGAGAAATCCGCTTTCAGAATCGCGTCGAAAGCATCGAAATTGAAAATAGAAAAGTGCGCGGCGTCACACTTGCCAGCGGAGAATTTATCGCGAGCGATCACGTTGTGCTCGCCGTTGGACACAGCGCCCGCGACACTTTTCAAATGCTGTTTGAGCGCGGCGTTTATATCGAAGCAAAACCTTTTTCGATTGGCTTCCGCATTGAACATCCGCAGCGGTTAATTGATGAATGTCGCTTCGGTGCGAGCGCGGGTCATAAGCTGCTGGGAGCGGCGGATTACAAACTGGTGCATCACTGCAAAAATGGTCGTTCGGTGTACAGCTTTTGTATGTGCCCCGGCGGCATGGTCGTCGCAGCCGCATCGGAAGCCGGACGTCTGGTGACGAACGGCATGAGCCAATATTCGCGCAGCGAGAAAAATGCGAACAGCGCCATCGTCGTCGGCATTACGCCTGAAGATTATCCTGGAAATCCACTCGCCGGAATCGAATTTCAACGCCGTCTGGAAGAGCGCGCATTTGCACTCGGAGGCAGTAATTATAAGGCTCCCGGTCAACTTGTCGGTGATTTTCTCGCGGGTCGTCCCTCAACAGAATTCGGCAGCGTCAAGCCGTCGTATACGCCCGGAATGTTGCTTGGAGATTTGAGTCACAGCCTGCCGGATTACGCTATCGCCGCAATTCGTGAAGCTCTGCCAGCTTTCGAAAAACAGATCAAAGGCTTTGCCATGCACGATGCTGTACTAACTGGAATTGAGACGCGTACGTCTTCACCAATTCGCATCAAACGCAAAGACGACGGGCAGAGCATGAACACCGAAGGACTGTATCCCGCAGGCGAGGGCGCAGGCTACGCCGGAGGAATTCTTTCGGCGGGCATTGATGGAATTAAAGCGGCAGAAGCTGTGGCATTGAATATTTTGAAATTTGTAAGTTAGAAATTTTCCCAATTAAAGAAATTGAACCTTTATGAAAAACCTAAACCATTTTTTGCTATTTATTTTCGCTTCGGTTTTGACAGTCACAACCTTGGCGCAAACCGGAGTTGTAAAATCTGAATTCATTTACGAAACGGCGCCGTTTCCTGAATGTCATGCGTCTACGCTGGCGGAATCCAAAGGCGCATTGGTCGCCGCCTGGTTTGGTGGCACAAGAGAAAAACATCCTGATGTCGGCATCTGGGTAGCTCGCCTGGAAAAAGGGAAATGGACAACTCCCGTGGAAGTCGCGAACGGCGTCGAATCTGCAACGAAACGCTATCCCACGTGGAATCCGGTACTGCATCAAGCGAAATCCGGCGCGTTATTATTATTCTATAAAGTCGGTCCCAGTCCCGATTCGTGGTGGGGAATGATGATGAATTCTAAAGACGGCGGCAAGACCTGGAGCAAGCCGACGCGCCTGCCAGACGGCATTGCGGGGCCAATCAAAAATAAACCCGTTGAATTAAGTAACGGAGATTTGCTGTGTCCTTCGAGCAGTGAAGACAACGGATGGCGTGTACACTTTGAGAGGACTTCGGATGTAGGAAAAACGTGGCAGCGCACTGAAGCGATCAATGACGGCAAGGAATTCGGCGTCATTCAACCCACCGTATTTTTTCATCCGGATGGAAAATTACAATCCTTATTTCGCAGCCGTCAGGGGAAAATTGTTGAGTCGTGGTCAGACGACAACGGCAAAAGCTGGAATAAGCTAACGGCGATTGCATTGCCGAATCCAAACTCTGGAATTGATGGTGTCACGTTGAAAGATGGACGACATTTATTAGTTTATAATCACGTCGCTACAGCCTCAGGTAAATGGGGAAGGCGCGCCAGATTGAATGTTGCCGTGAGCGAAGACGGGAAAATATGGAAGGCGGCGATGGAACTGGAATCCGGGCCAGCCAACGCCGAGTATTCCTATCCGGCAGTGATTCAAACACGTGATGGAATGGTTCACATTAGCTACACCTGGAAGCGTAAAAAAGTGAAACACGTGGTGCTTGATCCGGGGAAATTGAAGCTCAGTGAAATGAAAGATGGCTTGTGGCCTTAAATATTCTAGCGGACGAAATCAAGGGTACGATAGGCGTCCCCACCTGTCGTTCTTGTTAACGCTAACAATTTTCACCGTAGGTAATTCGCTCGCCAAGTCAACGACAGGCGGGGACGCCTTTCGTACCTCAACACATTTTCGGAGTTATTGATGATCAAAAATTATTTCCATAAAACCCTTATATTCGCAGTTGTTATTTCTTTATTCACGTCGTCGTTTGCACAAGCGCAAACGACGAACACGGAACCTATTGATACAGAAACCAATACTCGAATTCGTCAGGAAGGGATGAACAATTCGCAGATCATGCGGACGCTTCATTTTTTGACGGATGTTTTTGGCGCGCGTCTGACGGGGTCTCCGAATCACGAGAAGGCGGCGAATTGGGCAGTCAATCAGATGCAAGCCTGGGGGATGCAAAATGCTCACTTGGAGCCATGGGATTTTGGGCATCCGGGCTGGCTGAATGAAAAATTTTCGGCCCACATTATCTCCCCTGTCAAAGATCAATTGACCTGTGAAGTCCTCGCTTGGACGCCCGGCACAAAGGGTGTAGTCACGGCGCAGGCGATGCAACTGGCAGTTCCTGAAAAACCTACGCAAGCGGAACTCACGGCATATTTCGAAAGCGTTAAAGATAAGGTCAAAGGCCGGATTGTTTTGATTGGCAAACCGCAATTTGTGCCCGTGACGATTACGCCTCCAGCGCGTCGTTTGGATGACAAAGAAACGAAGGCTCGCTTTAATTCAAATAATCCCGGAGCTGGATTTTCACGACCACAGCAGCCGACGCCTGATCCGACTAAATTAACTGCTCGCCAAATCAGCGAGCAGGTCGATCAATTTTTATTATCCAACGGAGCGGCCATTCGCGTAGACGATGGGGGACGTGATCAGGGTCAAATTCGCGCTTTTAATAACCGTACATTTGATGTCACGAAAGCGCTACCGACGGCCATTATGCGTAATGAAGACTATGGTCGGATTTCGCGTATCCTGAATGATGGCACTTCAGTCGAACTCGAAATCAATATTGTGAATCGTTATTTCGACGCCGGAAAAACTTCGTACAACACGATTGCGGAAATTCCCGGCACGGATAAAAAAGACGAAGTGATTATGCTCGGCGGACATCTGGATTCGTGGCATGCGGCGACCGGAGCGACAGACAATGCCATCGGTTGCGCAACGATGATGGAAGCCGCTCGCATTATTAAAGCTCTAGGATTAAAACCGCGTCGGACGATTCGCGTGGCGTTGTGGAGCGGCGAAGAACAGGGCTTGCTCGGATCACAGGCGTACGTCAAAGAACATTTCGGATCCGCCGAAAATCCGAAGCCGGAGTATGAGAAATTTGGCGGCTATTTCAATATTGATTCGGGGACTGGCAAAGCGCGCGGGTTCAGTGTTTTCGGACCTCCTGAAGCATCGGGAATTTTACGTCAGATTTTTTCTCCCTCCGAAGATTTGGGATTGCTCGGTGCCACGTCATCCAAGAGTCGCGGTTTGGGCGGCTCTGATCATACGTCATTCAATCAGGCTGGATTGCCGGGGATTGGTGCGATGCAAGACCCGATTGAATACGGCACGGCGACGTGGCATACAAATCTGGATAACTACGAACGAATTATCGAAGCGGACGTGAAGCAATCGGCAATCGCGATCGCCTCAGCGGTTTATCATTTAGCGACGCGTGATGAATTGCTACCACGATTTGCCAAAGAAGCGATGCCTGAATTGCCAGCGAGACCGGCTGCCGTTCAGACACCTGCTCCGACAGTCGCGACGCCGAGACAATAAATCAAAAGGCGTTCCACTCATTACTCCACTAAAAGTAGTGGGACGCCCCCTCCCCTACCTTTGAATCGTCTGAAATAAGAACGACCAAAAGCCCATAATCAGCCGCAAAATCAGTCAATCTGAATGTAAAATATTGCAGAAAAGTTATAAAACGATTGCTAATCTATAAAGAGCAGTAACAACTCAGAAAGAAGTTGACAAGCCAGAGCTTCTACATAAAATGCGTACTTGATTACCACAATTTTACTTGTGGTTTTCTTGGAAGCGTCCCCCAACCTTCCAGCGTAGCTTCCTCAATATTCCGGCTTACCAAAAAAAGAACGAACAACCTCCGCGTCATAATTTCGCCTGATTACTAACGTATTCAGGTGTCGGGAGAGGTGTGTCTTTTGGCATTTTAAGACAATCGGTCAATTCAGCCACCCCCTCAAATATTGCAGTTTTATATAGAAAGGTCATGCGAAATGGAGTTATCCAATAATCTCGGTGTGTCAAAAATCCAATCAACTTATAGCGGTAAAATGGTAATGAAAGTGATTACTTTACTTACCTCGTTATTGATTTTATCAGTCGGAATATTTGCTCAAAGAAACGAACAAGAAAGATTTGCCGATGATACCCGAAGTCGGGCGTCAAAGATTTCCAGAGAGTTACAGGACGAAGTCGAACATAGCTCGCAACGCAGTCTGCGAATTAAAATGGGGCAGCGACGTTCGTTTGTTATTCAAACAGAAGGAAACATCAGCGAAGCCCATTTGGCAAAACTTCGGCAAGCCGGAGCGCGAATCAGAAATCAATTCAACAAAATGAATTTGTTGACGATTGACTTGCCGTTAGCTCGGGCAGTTGATTTGCTTGAAGACTCAGCTTTTTCTTATCTTTCGACGGATCGTCCAGTTCGTTCACTAGGACATGTGACAGAAACTACCGGAACGGATCAGGTTAGAAATTTATTTACGCAGCCTAACCAGTTCACTTTGGATGGACGCGGAATTACCGTGGCCGTGCTGGATAGTGGAATTGACGAGACCCATAATTTGATCGGTGGAAGCCGGGTTATTTATCATCAGGATTTTACGAACAGTGGAAATACTCTTGATAACTTTGGTCATGGCACACACGTCGCTTCAATGATTGGAGCTGATGCGAATTTTGCCGGAGGCGCTTATGCCGGAGTTGCGCCGGGAGCAAAACTTATTGATCTCAAAGTATTGAGTGATACGGGACTTGGAAATACCAGCTCAGTGCTCTCAGCCATTGATTGGTGCATCAGCAATAAAGACGCCTACAATATTCGCATCATCAACATGAGCTTAGGCGCGCTGGCCTTTGACAGCTATTCCACTGACCCCTTGTGTTTGGCGGTTCGTCGCGCGCACGATGCAGGTATCGTAGTAGTTTGTTCTGCTGGTAATTTGGGAAAAACCTCAACCGGAGTCAAAATCTATGGTGCGATTCATTCACCTGGAATTGATCCTTCAGTCATCACGGTTGGCGCTGCGAATACTTTCCAAACCAGTCAACGTTCGGATGATAAAGTTGCCAGCTACAGCTCACACGGCCCGACACGCGGATACCGTTTGAATGCGGATGGTACGAAGCGCTTCGACAATTTAATCAAGCCTGATCTCGTCGCGCCTGGCAATAAAATTGTGGGAGCTTCAGCCCGTAATAATCATTTAGTCGCGGCGCATCCTGAAATGCTATTTGGTACGGCAGCGAATCCGGCGGATCAATTAGCGCAGATGAGCGGAACTTCGTTTTCAGCTCCAGTTGTGGCAGGAGCTGCCGCATTATTACTGCAAGCGAATCCAAATTTGACTCCAAATTTAGTCAAAGCAATTTTGATGTATTCCGCGCAGCCCATTCAGGGAGCCAGCAGCTTTGGTCAAGGCGCAGGCTTATTGAATATTGAAGGAGCCGCAAAAATTGCAGGATTGATTTCTCCCAATGCAAGAAATCTGGCGAATGGTCAGCGCATGCTGAATGGTAATTTGCCTGCTTCGCAAACCAGTGCCATTGCCGGAGAAACCTGCTACTGGGGACAGGGAATGATCCTCAATTATTGCTTCGCGTATGGCAGTGGATTGATGACGAATTGGCAGGGAGCTTTTGCTACCAATGCCATCCTGACAGATATGGTTCCCTACGCGAATCACCAGCAACAGCCTAATTATTCGATGATGTCCAATGATCAGGTTGCTTTGTCGCAGGGAATCGTTGTGACGAATGGAGTGTTATATGGTGACGGCGTACTCTATGGTGACGGAGTGTTATATGGTGACGGTGTACTCTATGGTGATGGGGTGTTATATGGTGACGGCGTACTCTATGGTGATTAAGCTGTGTAAATAAAGGAGAGCGACCACACTTTGAAAATACTAAAGTCTAGTCGCTCATTGAAAGTTGGGGGAGTTAGTATCATTACCTTATTAAGGAAGAATTAATCAGCGTAAACTGCTCCTGGTGCGACTACTTCTTGAACCTCTTCGATATTGTCAAGCGTTACATTTTCGTTGTTCAGGATTAGAACCTCCTTTCTCTAAGTTTTAATATTGTTACAACTAATCGGATACCACAGTAAAAAATAAATAATAAGTGTAGCTGAAACGAAAGGTACGATAGGCGTCTCGCTTATCGTACCTTTCAATCAAACGACAGACTGTAACTTCGTTTTATCACTCGCCAATTTCAGAACGACGTGTGAACTTGCGTGTACTGAGAACACTGATTAAGATGTGCAGGTCTTCCCTTATTGATTCTCAGAAGTTATTGAAAACTCTTCCCTCCGCAGAGCGGAAAATGGAATAGTGGTAAGATATCATAAGTCTTTAAGTAATACTCTGATGATGAGGCTTTCGCCTTGATTCTACCTACTAGGTGTTACCGCTATCGGTTAGGTTCTGAGTAGAACGGTAAATGGAATGACTCAATTGCCGGTATGAGTACCAACACACTTCAAAGTTCTGCCGTAACGCAGGCGCGTCAGCTTTCACCACAAGCATTAATTGCACTCATTGAATCCGCTCATCAGGCAGCGGGGAATTTTCGTTATGACGAAGCTGTCGAAAAACTCTCAATTGCCGTCCACAGCCGCTTTTTAACCGTCGAACAACGCGCCAAAGTTAACTGCTCATTAGCAGAAGCTTTAGAGAATCTTTCCCGGTACCGAGAAGCTCTGACCATTATGGCAGAGTACGAAGGGATTGTCGGCGAACGCAGCGATTTCACGGCGGAGACAATGTTTGAGTTGTGGTTGCGGATGGGATCGTTGCATGGATACACCGGCGATCATCCGCGAGCGATTTCTTATTTGAAATTAGCACTGTCTTTTGCTGAAGCGAAAGAGGCACAGGAAAAATTAGGTTTGTGCCATTATGTCATGGGGCGTATTTATCGCGCGATTGGTGAAGCGCAGTTTGCACGAGATCACCTGCAAATCGCATTACGTTTTAATCGTCATGTCAGTGAGTGGTTTCCACTGGCGCAGAGTTATTTGATGCTGGGCAATATTTGTTTAAGTGAAGGCGATTTGATGGAAGCGCGCGAAAACTTCGACCAATCTATCAAAATCATTGGCGATCATCGTGCTCCGTTGTTGCTAGGGACAATTTATAACAATATTTCTAATATCATTCTTTTTCAGGAATTTGGGCAAGCCGGTGAAGGCATTGCCACTTTAGAGAAGGCCATTTTCTTCCTCAAAGAAGCCAAGCATGATCGGATGCTGGCTACCGCTTCTAGTAATCTTGGATATGTGCTAACTGTCATGGGCGACTGGGACAGAGCGGCTGAATTGCTGACAGGAGCTGTTGCCTTAGGTAAATCGGCGGGACATCTTGCAGTGCAAGGGTCAGCTCAAGATACATTAGGTGAACTCTTACTTTTACAAGGAAGAGTTGAGGAGTCAGAGCAGATATTGTTGAAAGCTATTTCTGTTCTAAAAAACGCGAGTATTCCTTACGCAGAGGTTCAAGCACATCAGACGCTAGGACGTTGTTATTTAGAACAAAGGAAATTTGATCTAGCCGAGAAATCATTCAAAGCACAATTTGATTTAGCTAAACGTGTTGAAGATAAACGCAATCGAATTTTAGCGCAGATTTATTTGGCACAGGTTCAAATTGAGAGCAAAAATTTTTCAGCCGCGCAGGAATTATTGAATGAAGTAACAGAAGAGCTTGAAGTTTCGTCAAATGCCTCGACGATTGGTTTATTTCGGATTGTGAATGGAATGCTAAACCACGAGCTATCTCAGTTTGAAGAAGCGCGACATGATTTCGGACAGGCAGTTACGGTGTTTTCGATTGTCAGAGACCCTTATCGTGAAGCCTACGCGCGATACTGTTTGGGAAAAACTCTGCTGGCAATGGGTGACGAAGGTCGTGGACGCGATGAGCTTCAGCAGGCGCATGCCACCAGTCGCCGACTTAAGTCAGAGCCACTAACAAAAAGGATCACGGCGATTTTGCCGGAAGCAGAAATCACTGCTCCAACTGATTTCATGACAAATGCTGGTGAAGTCAATCCGGCGATCATCTTACGTTTGACCAGGGCAGTTTCCTCGCGTGAATTGCTCTTGAATGAATTGGTCACGTTATTGCACGAGATGACGAATGTGAGTCCAGTTATTATCTTTGAGCAGAAAGAAAATCAGTTGTTATCAGTGGCTTGCAACCGTGGTGGTGAAAAACAGATCGCCATGATTCGGAATAAGTATCAGAAAAAATTATTGTCGGCGACTTCGGATATCCGAAGAGAAATTGAACAGGCAGCGGCGGGTGGAATTGTTTACAAGTTACGTTCCAAAGAAGAACAATTTTTTGTTTTTTTAGGTTGTCATACTCCCTGCACAGTGCGACGGGAACAGGTCGAACCTTTATTTCGATTGACAGAAATGGGGTTGGCTTTAACTGAAAAACAGCGACAACTTTCAGCCCGCTCAAAAACTGATTCGGCAGCGGCTGAGACTTCTGCCGATGGCTTTATTTTTGCCAGCCCCGCCATGCAAGCTTTGGTGGCGAACATCAAGAAAATTCGCACCAGCCGTGTCACGGTTTTGATTACCGGAGAATCCGGAACCGGCAAAGAAGTTGTCGCGCGCGCAATCCATAAATTCAGTGATCGGCGCGAAGCTCCCTTCAGTGCTTTCAATTGCACAATTGCTTCACCGGAAGTTGTGAACTCTCAACTTTTCGGACATAAAAAAGGATCGTTCACCGGAGCCATCTCTGATACGGTTGGTGTGATTAGCAGCGCAAACAAGGGTACTTTGTTATTGGACGAAATCGGCGATCTGGCGTTGGAAGTGCAGCCCAAGTTATTACGGTTTCTGCAAGATGGAGAGGTGCACCGGCTCGGCGATAATAAGCCGACGCAGGTAGATGTCCGCGTCATTGCCGCTACGAATGCGGATTTGGAAAAAATGGTGACAGAAGGGAAGTTCCGCGAAGACTTATATTATCGTCTGAACATTATTCGTTTTCGGATTCCACCGCTCAGAGAACGGCGCGAAGAAATACCAATCCTGATTGAGCATTACCTGACGATGTACTGCGAACAATCTGAGAAACGGAATATCACGATTGAAAAGCGTACACTGGACTTAATGACCGTTTATGACTGGCCTGGGAATGTGCGCCAATTAGCCAATGAAATTCAACGTTTAGTCGCTTATAAGGATTCTGGTGAAATAATTACCGCCAAGGATTTATCAACGGCAATTTATGACGTGCGAAAGAAGGACGATTTAGAATTAAATGTATCTGCGGTGCCCCAGGTTCATACGCAACAGTCGATCAATGTTGCGTATGAACCTGGAGGGAAAACGCTGTCAGAAACTGTGGACGCTTTAGAAAGCCAAATTATTATGGATTCCATGCGCCGTCACCACGGACATCGCGATTCCGTCTGTGAAGAGCTTGGGATTACCCGCAAAGGTCTTTATTTAAAACTTCGCCGATTACCTGGCATTGATCTTTCAGGATTTTAGGGTTGGAGTCAGCACCGCGATCGGGAGGGAGGCGTCCTGATAACTGCATTCCCTCTCATCTTCTCGCAGTTACCTTAAAATCACGATTATGAGAATGTCGCGGGCTGTTGACTTGCTATCAATCACGGTGCGCTTTAGACTTTATTATTACATTCATTTTATGCCCGATATTTTGATTTTTTCTGGAGGAAAGCAACGATGTTTCGTAAACCACTCACTGCCTCAATCATTGTACTTTTATTATTCAGCTTTACGGTTCCCGCTCAGCCGCCAACACAATTGCCTGCAACGGCTCAGGCTGGCGGTGAAAAAGTTGATTTGGAAATGATGAAGAAAATCCGTGCCGAAGGCATGGAGCGCTCCAAAGTTATGGACACGCTCAGTTGGTTAACTGATGTTCACGGCCCGCGCTTAACCGGCTCTCCTCAGCTCAAGGCCGCGAACGATTGGACAATGAAGCGTCTGACCGAATGGGGTTTGGAAAATGCTCATCTCGAAGCCTGGGGGCCGTTTGGCAAAGGCTGGACGCTCGAACGTTTTTCAGCGCAGGTCATCGAACCGACTCCGTTTCCTTTGATTGCTCATCCGAAAGCCTGGACGCCCGGCACGAATGGCCCGGTCAGTGGCGAAGCGATGATGGTCACGATTCAATCGGAAGCCGACTTCGATAAATATCGGGGCAAACTGAAAAATGCTTTTGTGATGATTAATCCGATGCGCGAAGTCAAAGCTCACTTCAAAGCACAAGGTACGCGAATGACAGAGGAAGACCTCTGGAAGATGGCTTCGGATGAACAGGAAGGCGGCGGACGTCAGTATTCTCCCGAAATTTTAGCTCGTGCCAGAGCCGAGCGCGCCTTCGCTCCCAAGCGCACAGCCTTTTTAAAATCAGAAGGTGTCGCCGGAATTTTGGATTCCGGTCGCGCTGGTGATGGCGGAACATTATTTGTCCAGCAAGGCGGCTCAGCCATGCGGCCTGACGAAGTTCCTTCCGTGGTTGTCGCTATCGAACATTACGGTCGCATTATGCGAATGTTCGAAAAGGGAATTAAGGTCAAGCTCGAAATGAATACGCAGGTGAAGTTTTACGAGCAGGACAACATGGCCTACAACACGATTGCGGAAATTCCCGGCACTGACAAAAAAGACGAACTCGTCATGCTCGGAGCACATCTGGATTCGTGGCACGGTAGCACTGGAGCAACTGATAATGCTGCTGGATGTTCGGTTGTAATGGAGGCCGTTCGCATTCTGAAAACGTTAGGCGTGCAACCGCGTCGCACCATTCGTGTGGCTTTGTGGACAGGTGAAGAACAGGGCTTATACGGGTCTTCAGCTTACGTGGCGAAACATTTTGGCGAACGTAAACCGCTGCCACCCGCAGCAGGACAGGAAGACTTACCTTCGTTTATGCGTCAACGCGGCCCGCTGGAAACGAGAGCGGATCATTCGAAATTGGCGGGTTATTTCAATCTTGATAATGGAACCGGAAAAATTCGTGGTGTTTATTTACAGGGCAATGAAGCCGTTCGTCCAATCTTCCGTGCGTGGTTAGCTCCGTTTCGCGATTTAGGCGCGGCGACCTTAACGATTAACAATACGAGCGGCACTGATCACTTGTCATTTGATGGAGTGGGACTGCCCGGGTTCCAATTCATTCAGGATGAAATTGAATACGATACGCGTACGCACCATACGAACATGGATAGTTACGAACGAATTCAGCCAGAGGATATGAAGCAGGCTTCAGTCATCATGGCAGCCTTTATTTACAATGCTGCCATGCGTGATGAGAAGTTGCCACGCAAAGCTCTCCCCGGCACTGTTCAGCAGGCAGCGGTTCCGACCATGAGTAACAGCGGCGCAGCGGCAGGCGCGGGCAGAAGCAATAAATAATTCGTACCCGAAAGTGTGACACTCTTAGTCCCGTAATGGTTTTGATTAACTATTACGGGACTTGTTACAATACCGAGCAAATATGCACAAAGGTAGATTGGAAGCATTCAGTGACGGAGTGATAGCGATCATCATCACGATTATGGTATTGGAACTGAAAGTGCCGCACGGATCGGATTTAGCTGACTTGCGTCCTCTCATTCCGGTTTTTCTAAGCTACCTTCTCAGCTTTATTTATATCGGGATTTATTGGAATAATCATCATCATCTTTTGCAGGCGGTTTTAAGCATTAACGGCGCGGCACTGTGGGCAAATTTGCATTTATTATTCTGGTTATCGTTGATTCCTTTCATCACCGGATGGATGGGAGAAAATTACTTTTCACGTTGGCCGGTAGCACTTTATGGAATCGCACTTTTTATGGCAGGATTGGCTTATTACATTTTGGCTCGTGTGCTGGTCGCGCATCACGACCGTGATTCTCGTCTGACGCAGGCTCTCGGCTCCGATTTGAAAGGCATCATTTCGCTGGTGGTTTATGCCATTGCCGTTTTGATTTCAACCTATAGTCCGTTGTCTGCCTGTGCGCTTTACGTGTTGGTTGCTATTATGTGGTTGGTTCCAGATCGTCGGATTGAAAAGGCGCTGGCTAAATAAATTTATCTCCACGATGATTCATATGAAAAAACTTTTATTATTCGTTGCTGCCCTAATTTTATTGACTGTTACGGCTTTTGCGCAGGAATTTGAAATTCGCAATTATGACCTTAAAGCGAAAATTGCTCCTGAAGCGAACGCCGTGGAAGTTACTGCCAAAATGCGTGTCGTCAACCTGAACGGCAAAGAATTGGTAGACAAGTTGTTGCTCGGAACCAGAGATAAACCGCGACTGTCATTTTTTCTGAATTCCAAAACAAATGTGAAGACAATGAAAGTGGGCGGTGTGGAAGTTGTTTTCAAAACTTCTGAGCAACCACGTCTGGGCGTCATGTCAGTTGCGACAGATATTACTTCCGCCTCAGCTTCGCTCCCTGAATTCGATGTTGAGCTGACCTATGTCATTAATTCTGAAAGAGGCGTCGGGCTAAGAATTTCAGGCTCGGAAAGTTATTTATTGCCGAGTAGTTTTTGGGTTCCGGTGAATCACAACCCATACGCCGAGCACGGAGCGGATACCGCGCCGTTCACGCTGAATGTCACTGCGCCTTCCAGTAAAATTATTTCTTCCGGCAACCGCAAAGACGAAAATACTTTTGAGCAATCGCTGGCCGCGCAGCCTTTCTTTTTTGCTGGAAATTACGAGATGACAACCGCGACGGCGGCGAAAAATGCGAAGGTGGAAATTTATGCGCCGCGCGGTTTGGATGCCAATGGAAAGCAACAATTACAACGACTTTCTGAGGAAGCCGTCAAAATCATTAATTATTACAGTGAATATTTCGCAACGCCGCAAATGGGAGCTTTTCGGATTGTTTCGTCTTCAACCGGCGGTTTGAATTTTGCCGAATCCGGCGGAGCTTCAATTGATGAAAGTTTCTTTCGTCGCAATATTATTGATCTAGGAACGATAGAATTATTAGCCTCGGCGGCGGCGCGTTCGTTTATTGATGGACGTGTTTTATTGCGCGGGCGCGGAGCCGGAATGATGCGCGACGGCTTACCAGTATATATGACGGCAAATTATTTCGGCGTGCGTTTTGGTGAAGCCGAAAGAACTGCCGCTTTTGAAAGGTATCGGCGCGCCTATGAACCGTTGGCGCGTGGTTCGGATACGGCATTGTTGATGCAAAGCTCGTATGATCGAAACTATACCACGGCGATGTATAACAAAGGCGCTCTCGTCTGGCGACTGATTGAAACGAAGCTCGGTCGTGCAACGTTTGATGCGTACGTTCGTACGATGCTGGATCGTCAGCGTGTAGACGTTTTGTCGTTGACCGAATGGAAATCTCCGCTGTGTCGAGTCGCACGCTGTGCCAATGTGAAAAATGATTTGACGGTCAAAGGCACCGAGATGAAAGACATCTTTTTACAGTGGATCGAAACTGTGATCGGGCCTGATTTCGCAGTTGGGCAGCCGAAAGATGCGGCAGGCGGAGTCGAATCCGCTATCGTTAATTTTGGCAGCGGAGATTTAACGGTTGACGTGAGTGCCACCACTGAATCTGGCGAAAAAATTAATCGCCCGGTTGCCGTCAAAGGCGGTGAATACGGGACGATCACATTTCCAACCGGCACAAAAATCAGCCGCATTGAAGTTGATCCTGACAAAATTTATCCGCAAAAAGATTACAGCAACGATGTTTATCCGCGTCGCCCTTCAACTGGAGATTTATATGGACAAGCTTCGTTAGCATTTGGAAAAAAAGAATATGCGATCTCTGAAACAAAATTGAAAGAGGCGCTCACCGCTGATCCAAATGCTTCGATTGTGCTGGCACTACTCGGACGTGTGCAGGTAATTCTCAACAAAAATGATGAAGCGCAGAAGGCTTTCAATGAGGCTTTAAAGCAAACCCCAATTTCATTGCAGGCTTTTGCGTGGTCGCATCTGGGACTCGGAAATATTGCGCTGCAAAAATCTCAATGGGCTGAAGCGGTGAATCATTTTAAATTGGTTTCGGCTTCGGAGCAGGATCAGGCAACAACAATTTCTGCGTTCGATGGAGCCTTAAAAGCAGAGCAAAGCGCGAAGTCAATTGTGATCCCCGAAGACGTTCGAGCTTTCATCAAGCAGCTCGACGATGCGTTATTGCAAGGCACGGCAGAAGCCTTGACCCCACTCGTTGAAACCAGCAACCTGCGCGAATTTGTCAAACGTGTCACGGCCAGTAAGCCGACGATTTGGGCGACTGAAATTATGCGCACGGAAGCACTGGATACCGAGCGAATTATCGTCGACGCCAACGTCAAAGTGAAGATCGTCGGACGCGAAGGAGCCGGACGTGCAATCTATGTTTTGTCCCGCGTCGGAGGCAAATTCAAGCTCAGCGAAGTTCCGGTTTTTGATGTGAAATAGGGGAACGCGATGTCATTACCAGCAAAATTTATTAACAGTGTGACCAGTGAAGAATATCTGGAAATCGAAGCCAGCCACAAAGTCCGTCACGAATTAGTTGGCGGTGAAATGTTTGCGATGGCGGGTGCGAGCAATGCCCACAATATTATTGCTCTGAACGTTGCAGCTATTTTGCGTAATCATTTGCTCGGTTCCGGTTGTCGAGCATACATCGCCGACATGCGAGTAAAAATCGAAGCCGTAGATGATTTTTATTATCCTGATGTGATGGCAAGTTGTGAGAAAGCTACTGCCGGAAGTTTATTTCTGACGCAACCATTTTTAATTATTGAAGTCCTCTCACATTCGACCGCCAAAACGGATCGTCGTGAAAAATTAGCCGCCTATCGTCAGATCGTGAATTTGCGGGAATACGTCGTGATTTATCAGGATCAGAAGCGCGCCGAGCTACATCGCAAAGACGAACGCGGCGCGTGGCAATCCGCGATTTTGGGCGAAAATGATTTGGTGTACCTTGAATCCTCTCCCAATGGAGCATTGACTTTGATGATGAATGATATTTACGAAGATGTTGAATTTATTGAATCCTGAATCAAATTGAAAGTGATGAACTTTAATGGGTGTAACACTTTATTTTTTGCGACACGGTGAAACTGAATACAGTAAAAGCGGCGGTTTCTGTGGCGACCTTGATCCTGAATTAACGGAAATTGGACAACAGATGGCGCGGGAATTTGCTGCTGCGTACCAGGCTTTGCCGTGGTCGGCAATTTATTGCAGCCCGATGAAAAGAACGATTGCGACCGCGCAGAAACTCAGTGAAACTGCTGGACTCGTGTTGCAGCACCGTGATGGATTGAAGGAAATAAAGTACGGCGCATGGGAGGGATTGACCGCTGAAAGCGTCAAAGAAAATCATTATGACGAATATCAGCGATGGATGTCGGAACCCGCGTGGAATGCGCCTCCAGGTGGTGAGACTTCCATTGAAATTGCCAATCGGTCTTCGCTCATTATTTCCGAAATTGTGCATCAATTCGCGGATGGAAACGTTTTGGTTGTCTCGCACAAAGCCACCATTCGCATCATTCTTTGCAGCCTGCTCGGCATTGACTTAGGACGTTATCGTGATCGCCTTGACGCTCCCGCCGGATCAATCAGCGTTGTTAAATTTGGACAATATGGTCCGCGCCTCGAACGCCTCGGTGATCGTTCTTACATGAGCGAAGAGTTACAGGCTTTGCCCGGTACTTAATAATCCGTCGAAACCCAAAACCCGAAACTCGAAACTAACTCTTCCCCAAAAAAATTAATTCTCATCCTTCTGCCAACCAATTTTCGTATGGAGTGTCTATAGCTACGACAGAACGAATTGGAGAGGTTCCCTGTGAGCAATGAAGAAGAATTGATTCAGCGTGCGCAAAATGGAGATCGAGAAGCCTTCGGTGTGCTGCTGCGTTCCTATCAGCGGCGCATCTATTCGCTCGCGTTGCATTACACGCGGAACCCGATGGATGCGGAAGATTTGTCGCAGGAAGTTTGGTTGAAAGCCTATCGTTCTTTGTCAGGATTTCGCGGGGAGTCCGGTTTTTATACGTGGCTCCGGCAAATCACGATTCGGACTTTGCTCAATCAGCAACGCACGAGTTTTTGGTTGTTCGGGAAAAAATCAAGTACTCGCGTTTCTTTAGATGATGTGGAATTGCCACAGTACATTGAAGCCAATTTGCATGACCGGTTATTGATCGAACAGGTTAGACAAGTGCTGGAGACGTTGACGCCACGTGAACGATTGATCTTTTTACTCAAACATCAGGAAGGCATGACTTATGAAGAAATTGCCGATTCCTGCGGCGTTTCCGTCGGGACGATCAAAAAAGCATTGTTCCGTACCGTGACAAAATTACGCGAACAACTAGGTATCAAGTTGAGTGTGAAAACTGCAGAACTGCCGTGTCCGCTGACTGAATTTCCAGAAAGCGATGGAGCGAAATGTTAGTTTCCCGAATGAAGCTGAAAGTTATGAAAAAACATGATTGCCGCAAAACACAGGAACGATTTACGGATTGGCTGTTGGCTGATTCGCTGATTGATTTGGACGGATGTCAGCTTTGCCAGGAACAATTTGCAACACTGAAAAATGCACTTGGGCAATTCGATCAAGCCTTGAATACGGCAATGCCGGAAGAAAATTATTGGAGCGGATACGAAGCGAAATTTTGGGCGAAACTGGCGATGGAAGAATCAGCTTCCAAGTGGCAAATTAATCTTTGGCAACCACGTTGGATTGTGCCTGTCGCAGGATGCGTGCTCCTGATTTTATTCGCTGTTTTGAATCAAGGCGGAATCAAAAAAGATGTGAACACGACATCGGCAGAAGTCGTAAATTTGACTCAACAACCAATTACTGATGTCCAAAAAGTGAGTGATTCTGCAAGAACAGGTCAGAAAAAACGCCGCTTTGAAAAACCAAATAAACCGGAGCGAAAAGAATCTGCCCGTCCGCTCTATAAAAAACCACAATTTCTTTTTGACCCGAATCCACTTCAGGCACAGATGGATTCCGAAGCGTTCGTAGCGCCTGAAACTGCGGTTGCGACGCGGCACTTTGAGCGAGCACAAATGCTGTTGCGATCCTTCCGCAATTCGCGTCCGACAGAACAGACCAACTACAATTTGAGTTATGAAAAAAATCGTTCACGCCACTTACTCTACGAAAATATTTTGCTACGCCGCGAAGCAGAAGCCCGTGGTGATTGGTCAATGGAAGAGGTTCTAAACAATCTGGAACCCTTGTTGCTCGACATTGCCAACCTGCCGGAAACCGCTACGACGGATGATGTGAACCCGATTAAAGAACGGATGCAAAAACAGGAAATTGTCGCCAAGCTGCAATTTTACGCGATGCCCATGATGGCTGCGGTGGCGGATTAAATTGTAGCGTGAACTGTTAGTTCACGCTGTCTGCACCGAAAGAACTTTCCACAGAGACTGGCGAACTAACAGTTCACCGCACAGAGGAAAATATTATGTTAAGACAACACCTCATTTTAAAAATTATTTTTATTGCGATTCTGACGATGGTAATTGCGCCTTCGACGTTCGCACAATTTTTATCTAACGATTTCGTAAAACTGAATCGCTTCGTCCAAACTACCAATTCTACTGATAAAGCTATCAAAGCCTTTAGAACCGGGCGTGATTTGATCGAAGACGAAAAATGGGAGCAAGCCGAAAAACACTTTCGTAATTTTTTGCGCGATTATCCCAAGCATAAAGAAGCTGATGCGGCAATATACTGGCTGGCTTTTACGCAAAAAAAACAAAAGCACTTTGCTGAAGTGGAACAGTTATTGGTGAAACTCACTAACGAATATCCAAACTCAAACTGGCTGGATGATGCGAAGGCACTACGACTGGAAATCGCTCCCAGTGTTGGCAATGTAGATTTTATGGATGAAGTCATTCGTCCGGCGCGACCAGCACGCGCGGCAGTTCAGGATGTGCGCCCACGACCAATGCCAGCACCTGAACCTGCTACCGCGCCCACTTTTGCTGAGGTTCCGGAATTTCCGATTGCTCCGATTGCTCCATTAGCCGCGCTTTCCCCTCTAGAACTTTCGGGTTTTGATGGAGCGTCAATCATAAGGCAGTCATCCCGCAGTCCGATGGATGAGAAAGACGAAATCAAAGCCATTGCTCTGCAAAGTCTGATGCAATCGAATCCTGAACGCGCGTTGCCGTACATCGCTGATATTTTGAAAAATGATTCCAAAGCAAGTCCCGGATTGAAAGAGCAGGCAATTCGTTTGCTGGGGCAAACTCGTGGCCCGAACAGCGTGACGATGTTGCTTGATCTGGCGCGGAGCCAATCGGATATCAAGCTTCGTCGTTCGGCAATTTATTCTTTGAGTAATGTTGAAGACGAGAAAGTTTTTGATTTGCTTTTTGATTTAGCAACGAAATCGGAAGATGCCGAAGTCTCAAAAGCGGCGCTTCGGGCCTTGAGCACAACTCGCAATCCAAAGGCGCGACAGCGGCTATTTGACATTGCTCGTTCTGGCAGCAAAGAAGAGATAAGAGTCCAGGCAGTGCAAGGGCTTGTAAACAGGGGCGATGAAAGCCTGGTAGATGAATTGGTGAAAATTTATCAATCTGATAAAAGCCTGAAAGTACGCAAACAGGCGATCTATGCCCTTTCACAAATGGTTGGTCACGACAATCGCTTCCACTTTTCTATGGCGACGGGAATTGGTAGCAGCGGGCCGACTGCTCTGAGTCCAGGGGGCGTAAACACTACTGGCAAGCTGGCAGAATTGTCAGATCGAAGGAGCGAAGCACAAAAGAAAAGCAGCGAAAAAGCCGTCAAAGCATTACTGCAATTATTTGATCCTGAGACGGATGAATCGCTGAAAAATATTTTCCTGTCTTCGTTCAGTCAGTCCAATTCAAAAGAAGCGCTCCAGAAATTAATGCAGGTTGCGAAGAGCGATTCTTCAATCGCTTTACGCCGCAGAGCCGTGATGTACCTCGGTCAAAGTCGTGATCCTGAAGCCGCGAAATTTATGGAAGAATTGTTGAAGTAAGCTGTTCTGAGTGCAGCCATTCAGCGCAATGGCAATAAGCTAAGCTAGGAGAATAGACCACGGATCAAACGGATGTGACGGGTTTTCACGGGTCTGAAAATCTGTGGCCTATTTCCCTTAACTTAATGCCATTGCGCCGAATGGTGATACGCAGAATGCGGAGAAATCACCATGAAAATAGTAGTCCTATTAGTCATCATTATTTCATCCTTATTTCAGACCGCCAGCTCGCAAACTACGAATGCCACCTTTGTTACTATCGAAGGCGCGACGCTCAGTGCCAGATTAGAAACTGCCATCAAACAAGGGCAAGCACGCGGTGCGAGATTTTGGACGGCGTATACCTTTGACGTGCGCCCGAATATCACGATGGACTCCGACGTGAATATTTCGGGTAACTCAACGTGGATCAACGGCATAGAAATTAATTCGCAATCTGAAACGCGGCACCTCGCATTTTTTCAATTGCACGAAGCCAACGGCAAAGCGGCTTCCCGGTATGAAATTTATAATCTGGATCGCAAACGCGAATACAGCGGTGTACCGGTGTATTGGCTGGGTCGTGCGAACAATGACGAGAGCTTGAATTTTCTCAAAGGTCTGGTGACTGAAGCAGGCGATGATAAATTAAAGGAACGGGCGACGCAGGCAATCGCTTTGCACGACGATCAGCGAGTCGGCGCGATGCTGAAAGAATTAACGAAAAATTCGAATCCTGAACGTGTCCGCAAGACAGCAATTTTCTGGCTTGGACAGGTTGAAGGTGAACGGGAATTTCTGGCGGGCTTCGTGCGCAATGAACAGGAATCCATCGAAGTTCGCAAGCAAGCCGCGTTCGGCATCGGCATCAGCAAAGAAAAAGCCGCCTTGCCATTGCTGCGAAGTCTTTACGGTTCTGTCGCGTCTTCCGAAGTGAAACGCCAATTAATTTTTGCCGCTTCGATCAGCGAAGACAAAGACGCAGCAGTAGATTTTCTGATCAACGTTGCCAGCACCGACCAAGACCGCGAACTCAGGAAAAAAGCCATGTTCTGGTTAGGGCAAAAAGCCGGAGAACGAAGCTTGAATTTTTTAGCAGATGTCGCAGAAAAAAATGAAGGCGATACCGAAGTGCAGAAGCAAGCTGTCTTTGCGCTCAGCCAATTTCAGAAATCCGAAGCCATCCCGAAGCTCATCCAAATTGCAAAAACGCATCAAAATCTGGCAGTTCGCAAACAAGCCATCTTCTGGTTAGGACAAAGCGGCGATGAACGCGCTCTGGCGTATTTTAAGGAATTGTTTACGAAATAAAATGCGGAAGAATAGACCGCAGATTAAGCGGATCATGCGGGTTTACGCGGGTCTGAGTTTCTTATGATTCAGACCCGCGTAAACCCGCATGATCCGCCAAATCCGCGGTCTATTCTTAAGATAAAATCTACTTAATCACGACATGCAAATCTTTGTCGCGCTCAAAATTCTTCAATAAATATTCCTTATCCTTCACCATCTCACCTGGAGTATAAACCGCCCATTCAAAATTATGTCCGTGCTTGATGGCGTCTGTGGGACAGGCTTCCGTGCAGTATCCGCACAAAATACAACGTCCATAATCAATGCGGTAAACCTTAGCATAGCGATTTTCCATCGTCTCGCGTTCAGCGTAAGGACGTGGATCGTCGGCACCTTCAATATAAATCGCATCGGCAGGGCAGGCGGCTGCGCACAGAAAACATGACACGCAATTTTCTTTGCCGTCCGCGTTGCGCGTCAGCATGTGTTCACCGCGAAACCGCTGAAAAAGATGCACCGGTTCTTCCGGATAGCTGACAGTTTTTTTGGCTTTTGGAATGTGCGAGAGCGTGATGCTCATCCCCGTAGCGGTAGAAC
>JAYTCQ010000100.1:0-4797 GCA_043736395.1 Blastocatellia bacterium
CGACATACGGCACGCCAGCCGTAGCGAATCCGCTGGCATGAATATCTCCCGCGTGCAGCCGTAATTCCCAAAATCGTTGTCGCCCAAACCATCCAAGATGCGGATCAATAATCAACATCGCGAAACCTTCTTTTGAACGCGAAGGAGCAATTGCCATCTGATTTGATGCGCGCATATCCACTTGAAAATTTGGTGTGACACCAATCGCTTTGAGATCACCGAGTGCCTGCCCCGCTGGCCAGCCCCAAATATATTGGCGGCCAAACGCGACGGGCATAAATTTATCTACGCGACGCTTTCCCCACCACGCCGGAACTTCATTCGGATGCGCGTCCATATAATCATTGATGCCTGCGATGAAGGCTTCAATCCCTGCGCGGACTTCCGGCATAATTTTTTGGTAGTTGGCATGCGCGACTTCATCATACCGCCACATCCGCGCCTGTACGTCTTCATCGAAATTTTCTTTGCCGCCAAAGGCCGCTGCCATCTCGCCTTTGCCGCGCAAATAATTTTTCAAAATCTCTTCCAGGCGGTCTTCGGATTGTGCCCAGCCGGACGCGTACAATCCCGCTTCATGCGTAGGCGCATAAATGTGCGGCACACCGTAATCATCGCGGTAAATCGTAGTTTTTGAATTTTTATTTTGTGCGTTTGCAATAGAATTTTTGAGCGCAAAGCTCAGAGAAATCCCGCAGACAAAAATCAAACTACAAAAAATAATCAGACGTTTCGATGACATAATTTTCTCCAAATCAATTTATCGTTTTCAGTTTTTTCGGATCAACCAAACTTCCGCCACCTGACAACCGCGTCCCGCGCCATGGCTGCCGGGAGCTTGTGTCCACGACAAATTCAATTCTCCGTTGGCGGTCGCGGCGGACGGAATATCAAATTCAACGGGATGCAATTCTTTTTTGATGAGCGGATGAATTTCGATGTTGTCATTCGCCATTAATCGAATTGGAATTTGCTGTGTCGCGCTGGAATAGACAATGCGAATTTTATACTGCGCGGTTTTCTCAAGCCCGTCGTAGCGCATTTTCAATGGCGTGTCATAATACGTTTCCGCAATATCCCACCACGACATCCGGCCAAATGGTTGAAAGCCCATGCCAGTCAAAGAAAATTCATCGCGGCGCAATGTCACGCTGCCGTCATATTGCCCAACCATACTAACGACGCTGGACTCCAATAAATACGGGTCTTTTGCAAAGCCGGGGCTACGCACCAAATGCGGCTGGCGCGTCAGATTGCCGAGATCGTCATAAAATCCACCCGACCCCGGATTCGTCCAATCTACAATTTCTGCAAATTGTTTTTGGCGTTCGGCTTCTGTTTCAATTTTGCGAATTTCACTGAAGCGTTGTTTCAGCCACAGGCGATTGTTCAGCGGGAAATCAATGGTGTTCAGATTCGCGCCACGACCGACACCGATAGCCTGATATTTCTCGACGCTGAGTTGCATGTGAATGCTTTGGAACAAGGCTTCGCCGAGTTCAAAAACGCGTGCACGCAAATGTTGCGCGGTACGCATCGTGACAGCCTTGTCGAGCAAATTTTCCGCCTGTGACATTGCACTCGAAGTGCCAAGCAAACGCGCTTCAGATAATTTGTTCAGCGCCTGCTCTTCAAGCGAAGCTTCATAGAGCGCACGACCTCGCACATACGCGTCGTAATAGGCGCGATACAACGCCTGCTGAAAACGCCAGTTCTGCAAATCACGCGGACTGGCATTACGCTCCAGCGTTTGAAATTGCTGCAATGTGACGTTGATGCCGGAATTCGTGATGACTGGCCCGCGCCAATTTTGTTCGAGCGCGAGCAGGCCGCTCGCAAAGCTGTCAGCGTAATTTGTGCCAATAAAATAGCGGCTGTATTCGCGCAAAATTTCTGTCACATCGGTGTCAGGATTCCAGCCGAGCGCACTCCAGATAATTTTATTTACATCATCGTTGCAGCCCTCGGAATAAGTGATGAAGCCATTTGTATCGGGTTGC
Source organism: Blastocatellia bacterium (assembly GCA_043736395.1). Lineage (GTDB taxonomy): Bacteria > Acidobacteriota > Blastocatellia > RBC074 > RBC074 > JAFDVL01. Next base: position 2,001 of record JAYTCQ010000100.1, read on the forward strand.
AACAATCGAAAAATTTGCGCCTGATCAGTGGGACGCGGATTGATAACTTCGCGTGCTTCGGTCAGCGCAAACGCCAAGTCCCAATCAGGTACGGCAAACTGCGACTGGCGCGAATGCGTGATATCGGGGTAATGCCGAATCGGAATTTTTTTCGGTAATGCGGCGCGCATTTGCGGCAAGGTCAAACGCGATTGTGGGCCGTAGACAATACCGCTCAACCATTTTGGCTCAGTACGCACAATGCCCAGAAATTCGTCCAGCCATTCCTTCGTGAAGCCCTGCGGCGCAACCCACATTCCCGCGTTCGGATGATAACGATGCAAATTCGCGGTTTGCTTTTCGAGCAAATTCATCAACAGCTTCGGCGGCGTATTTCCGGGATCACCGCCGGGCACAAAGACCGCATCAATACGCGGTAATTTTCTGAAAACTTCTCCCCATTCGTTCAGTGCAAATTCTACCGTTTTTGGATCGCCATAATCTTTGTCGAGCGCGGGATACCAAATCCAAACATCAAGGCCGTAGTCGTTACAAATGCGCGACATTTCAATCATCATTTGCATTGGCGGCAGCGGGAAATGCGGACTGTCGGCATCATCATCGGAACGCGGCGGAATCAACTCAATCGCATTTGTGCCCCATACAACTAAGTCTCGAATGTATTGCTCCCACGTCTTCACATTCCATCCGTCATACGAATTCGTTTTCGGGCGATAACCAAGCTGATGACCGCGCAGCGAATATTTTGGTGCCGTCGAAATATCAAGTTTATCCGGCAACGTGATTTTGTTTTTCTCGATGCGCAAGGTACGCAGCAAATGCCCCGTGCCAAATAAAACTCCGCGCGCATCGTTGCCAAGAATTGCAACGGAGTTATTCGTCGTTTTGATTTGATAGCCTTCGCGTGCCAGCGAATCTTTACTGATGGCGCGATTGATGGAAATGAACGGTGTGCCATTGCTCGGCGCTTGATTGACACGCAGCCAGCGCACTTGCGAACGCTTCTCGACCTCTTCAATCAGCATTTGCACAGCTTTGTTTTCCGGGCTGGAAAAATTTATTGGAACAACTACGACAGCTCGTGTGAGTTCTGTTTGCGCATACACCAATGAACTAAGACAAAAAAAGGCGAGCCACACACTCAGTCGCGCTTCAGTAATTTTCATCGTTATCTCCCAAGCCAGATTTTTACTTCGTCTTAAGTTTTGTTCCCGGCGGAACGTTATTCGGCCCCGCGCCTTTGTATTGTTTCCAGTACTGCTCGTGATAAGGATTGACGGCGGGTTGCACGGCATTTTCATTATCGAGCAGCGGCATGACCTCATCCCACCATTTGTCGTATTCCGCCTCTAAGTATTTCACAATTTCAGGATGTTGCGCAGCGATGTCTGTCTGTTCGCCGGGATCAGATTGCAAATCAAATAACATCCAGTGTTTGCTATTTTCTTTGCTGTCATTCACCAAATGATAGCCTTTGTTGCGAATGCCGACTTGCGTATATTTGTAATCATTCGGATTCGCTCCCTTCGGCCAACGCCCGATGTGACGAACGAAAATTCGATCTACCGATTTGACCATTGCGCCTTTCAATAATGGCACGAGGCTGCGGCCTTCGACTTGCGCTTTTGTGACAGGGGAAAGTTTTGCACCCGCAAGTTCTGCCAGCGTAGGAAAAACATCTACGTGCGCGCTCATCGCATCAACGGCGGCAGGTTTAAGCGAGCCAGGCCAACGCCAAAAGCTCATCGCGCGCGTGCCACCGATGTACGGCGTATTTTTCGCGCCGCGCATGCCAGCATTCCAAACGCGCACGCCTTCGGTGCCGCCATTGTCATTCATGAAAATTACCAGCGTCTCGCGTTCGATGTTTTGTTTTTTCAGCATCGCCAATATTTTCCCGACGTTTTCATCAATGTTGTGAATCATGCCGAAAAATTTCGCGGTATTTTTTGGGACTTTATCGGCGTACAATTTTTCGTATTGCTCCGGCACATCCAATGGAGCGTGCGGCGCATTCGGTGTGATGTAGGCGAAAAACGGACGCTTGCCTTTGACCGTTTTCATCCATTGCATCGCCTGTCCAAAAAAAACATCAGTGCAATATCCGTTGGTTTTTTCAAATTTGTCATTGTGCAAAATGACGGGATCAAAATATGAATTGCCGGGCGCATCGCCGCACGTGCCGGGGTACGTTTGCCCGATGCCGCCGCAACCGTGAATGAACATTTCATCAAAGCCGCGCCGATTAGGTCTGCGCTCCGGTTCATCGCCCAAATGCCATTTGCCAAAAATGCCCGTCGTGTAGCCCGCCGTCTTTAGCACCTGCGCAATCGTAATCGTTTTCAACGTCATCCGTTCACGTTCGAGAATCGTATGCGTCACTCCGTTTTTGAAATCGTGCCGCCCCGACAGCAAGGCCGACCGCGTCGGCGCGCATGTCGTACTTACATGAAAATCAGTAAAGCGCACCGCTTCATCGTGCAAACGATCCAGATTTGGAGTTTTTAAAATCGGATTTCCGTGCCGCCCAAGGTCGCCGTAGCCCTGATCGTCCGTTAAAATCAAAATGATGTTTGGTTGCTTCGGCAAACGCGTTTGCGCCTGCGCAACATGCATCATCGTGAGAATAAAAATTATTCCAACAAAGCAATTTCGTAATTTCATAGAAAGTTCCTGAGAAGCATGTAGCCCCGCCTTGAGGCCAATGAGGTTAAGTTAAGCGCAAATGCGCTTTTTATAACGGTGAAACCGCAACCGCGCCGAGTGTTTCAGTTCTTTGCGTTCGAACTTGCGCCCC
>JAYTCQ010000101.1:0-4041 GCA_043736395.1 Blastocatellia bacterium
CACGGTGAAGGCGGGGGAGCTAATTATAGCTATGTGCGCTTATCCAAAGAAAGTGGACGACGTATTGAAGTAGCGAATCTTCAGCGCGCTCCGAAAAGGGATGCGACGCATTATGAACAGTTATCAGGGATATTTTATTCGATGATGCGGACAGGAAATTTCAAAGTTCGCTACGACATCGAAGACAAAATTAAAGGCGTCGAAGTTCTTTATGCCAACGAAAGGAGACCGATTTTCGGTATTGGAAAAGAGAAGGGCGAATTGCGTGTCTACTCGCGCAATGATGAACCGTCGGCAACGAACAACGATGCAAAAAATGTTCCGCAATGGTATGCCTTTGAAAATTCTCAGTTCGGAGCCGTCACGAATGCTCCGAAGTTAGTAGCGGAATCTTACGAGCTTTACAACGACCTCGACAAAGTCTGGGAAAGTGGGCGTGGTGGAATCAAATATTTGAGTATGATTCCCGATAAAAATATTACCTATCTGACCAAAGAATCACCTGCGGAAGAAGCAGGCGTTTATAAGCTCATCGCCGGAGGTAAACCCGAAAAAATCTTGAACGGGCTTTTGTACGGGCTGGAAGTTACGCCCGATGAGAAATGGCTGGTCACAGCCAGAGTAGATTATGCGCAGATGGCGAAACAGGGCAGCCCCTTTACGCTGGTACGGGTGAATTTACAAACAAAACAAGAGTTTGTCATTCCGCCTCCGCCAGGTTCCAAAGGGCTTTATCCACATTCTCCATTACCTGATAGTGATTTGATTTTACTAACTCCGCCGCCGAAGGGTGAAAACTTGAGTGCCGCCAAATCATATTGGTTAGATGCGCATACCGGAAAAGTGCAGCCAGCGACAGGAGATATGCGCCCACTTTTGCATAGGAGTTTCATTCCATTTCAACCAGCCGCCGCAAGGTATACTTACTGGGTAGTCTTTTACGATAATCAGAAAGCCGTCAGTTCTTTCGGACTCTACAACGCGGATAATTTTACCTTTAAGTCATTGCTTGAATTACCAGGCTTACTCATTGCCAGCGACAGCATTTTGGCAGATGAAACGAGCGGCTATGTTTATCTGGCGCACGAGGGGAATTTATTGCGGATGCCGTTGTCAAAAAAATGAATTATCAAAGGAAATGGTAATAACCAGTACCCACCTCTGATCCAAGTAGCCTTGGATCAGAGACATTTTATTTCAATCATTCTAAAGCGGAAGAATCAGCAATCGTTCACGCACAGTTACTGCTTTCAGGAACAAGAAATTGTTTGTCTCTGCTTGCCAATTAAGGTAAGCTCCCGCCGTTCCAGTCACTGCACTAAAAATTAATATTCCGCTGAGAGCAACGCCCCGTTTCTCAGTCAATAGCGAAAGCCGAGTCAAGTTGTATGAACCCAACGATTCTTGATGTACATCTTCAGTCTGACACGGGCGACAACTTTAATGTCACTGTCTTCGAGCGCAATTCTTCACAGCCGCTCGCCTCGTCGAAGTTTTCTTTTCCTCTCTCCGATTGGATGACGAAGCATGACATTGCCAAACTGGAATTCAATCCGCGTGATCCGCAAGGGCGCATGGATGCTCTGCGAAAATTCGGCGGCAACCTTTATCAAAAAATCTTCACACCTCAAATCCAGCAGCTTTGGCAACAAACCCGCGAACGCACCGAATTTCTGACGCTTTGTTTGCGGATGGACGAAGCCGCCAAAGGTCTTGAAGCCTTGCCGTGGGAAGCGTTGTACGATGGTACTGAATTCATTGCTGCCGGAGCGAAAACCACCGTCACGCGCTTGCCGCTCGGCATTGTGCCGCCGACTGATTTGCCCGCGATTCCGTCGCCGCTTCGGATGCTGGCGTTTGTTTCTTCGCCGCCGGATTTGCCGGATGCGTCGCGGCTGAACGTCGAAGCCGAACAGGAAATTTTGCTCGAAGCCGTCAACGCTCCCGCCGGACAGGGCAAGTTGCACGTAGATTTTGAGGACGAAGCGAAACTGGAAATTTTGGAATCCAGTCTCGAAGTCGGCTACCATATTTTTCATTTCACCGGGCACGGCGTAGCTCCTGAAAATGGCGGCGGATTATTGCTGGAAGACCCTGACGGCAAAGCGCAGGTGTACGGCACGGCAGAGATTTTGCAGACGCTAGAAAAAGGCTTCGACACGTTGCGGCTAGCGGTAATTTCGGGATGCAACACGGCACAAACCAAAACGCAAAATGCGGACGGATTTCGTGATTTGGCGCGGACGTTGGCGGCGAAAAAAGTTCCGGCGGTTTTGGCGATGCAGTTTTCGATTTCGGATACAGGCGGATTGAAGCTGGCGGAAGTTCTCTATCCCAAACTCGTTGCCGGACAATCGTTGGAAGTGGCTGTCAATGCTGCGCGGCGTGCGTTGTTGCTCAGTGATGATCCCGTCTTGCAGGGTGATGCGCTGGCAATGGTGTTGCTGGTAGCGGACGGCAATTGTTTGCAAACCAAAGCTGCGGACTCGCCAACCAACAACCACGAAGTCACGATAGACACGAAATTTCAACTCGGTGTTCTGCCGCAACTTGGCTTTGGTTTTTATGGCAGGCGCAAAGATTATCGGCGATTGCGCGATGCGCTGGTCAATCATCGCGCCGCTGTCATTCACGGCATCGGCGGCATCGGCAAGACTTCGCTCAGCGCACACGCGGCGGATCGTTTGTATAAACGTCGGAAAAGATTCAATGGCGTCTATGCCTTTGATTGTTCGGGTGGAGTGCTTGCGCCGGAACGCATGCTGTTGGAATTGCATCGGTATTTTTCGTTGCAGGGCATTCAGGCGTTGGGGCAGTTTTTGCATCAATCGCTGGAGCCGGAAACGATGGCGCAGATTGTTGCGCAGGTCTTGACGCAATGGCCTTTGCTGTTGATCTTTGACAATTTCGAGACGCAGTTGGAACGCATCGAAGATCGCTTTCGCATCGCGGACGAACAGTCGCGGCGATTTCTGGTGGCATTGGTCAAAACGACTTCACAAGGAACAAAATTCTTATTCACGTCACGGTTTATTTTTGATTTGGATGAGCGGTTGGGCGATGTTGCCTCGATCCCGCTCGGTGATTTAAGCCGCCCCGAAGCCTTCAGCGTGATGCTGAAATTGCCGCGTCTGGCGAAAGCTTCGTATGACGAAAAGGGCAAGATTTACCAGACGTTTGGCGGGCATCCGTTCGCGCTGGTAGCATTGGACAAATATTGCCAGACCTTATCTGTAGAGAAAGCGTTACAGAACGCCAAAGCCGTGCATACCAAATTGCGCGAACAGCTGGCATTGGAGTTGAACTACGCGCAATTGACGGAGCAGGCGCGCGAATTGCTGAATCGGCTGGCAGCGTTTCGTGTGTCAGTGCCGATGGAAGCGGCGGAATGGGTAGCAAAAGGAACTGCAATTGTTGTAGATAAATGCGTGCGCGAACTAATTGAGTGGGGGTTATTAACAGCAACGATAGATGAAGGGGTAGATAACTTGCAAGTCCACAGTCTCATACGAGATTTATGTCGTGATAAACAACCGGATGTTTGGAGCGACCGCCTACGCGAAGCGGCAGGTTTTTACACTAAATTCAGCACCCTTGCTGAGCAAAGCGATAAAATTATCTGGGACGAGATGAATGCAGTTGAATTATTGGTTGAAGCGGAGAATTTTGACGAAGCCTGTAATCTTTTATTGAGAAACTCAGAATATCTAATCCGGAGGGGATTTGGACATTACCTGGAAAATCAATATCGTCGAATAAAAGTGAGAGTAAATCGTGAAAACCTTGCAGCAATCTTGCATAACTGGGGAGCTACTCTACAACATCGAGGTGAAAACGAATCCGCATACCAATATCTGCTGCAGTCAAAAACGATAAAAGAAGAACTGAAGTACCCTACGGAAAAAAGATTGGGTAAGCGAATTGAATATGGACACACACTTCATCATTTAGGGATATTCCATCAGCAACGTGGAGATTATATAGTTGCCACTGAATTCTTTAAGCAGGCAATTGAACTCAGTAGCAACGCTAACAATTTGG
>JAYTCQ010000102.1:0-11566 GCA_043736395.1 Blastocatellia bacterium
CAGATCATGCACGTGAATTTTCTTTTCGACGGCGGCGAATCCAAATTCATCCGTCGCGCCGTGGACATAGCCCTTCTTCACTCCGCCACCCGTTAACCACATCGAAAATCCGTGATTGTTGTGATCCCGTCCCCTCGTAGATTTATCCGTGCCGCCGGAATCACCGGTTAGCTCAACCACCGGAGTGCGTCCGAATTCTCCGCCCCAAATCACCAGTGTATCCTCAAGCAATCCGCGCTGTTTTAAATCGGTGAGCAGTGCCGCAATCGCCTGATCTGTGGCTTGGGCTAATTGCTGATGGCTGGCATGCAAATATTCATGATTGTCCCACGGCTGATCTTTGCCTTGCCAAACCTGCACAAATCGGACGCCACGTTCGATCAAGCGGCGTGTGATTAAGAGTTCGCGTCCGTATAAAGAATTCCCGTAGAGCTTGCGAATGTGCTCCGGTTCTTTGCTGATGTCGAAGGCGTCAGTCGCTTCCATCTGCATTCGATAGGCTAATTCATAGGATTGAATGTTCGCTTCGATTAACGGGTCTTCCGCGCGTTTTTTCTGATAGCCGCGATTGAGCTGACCGAGCAAATCCAATTGTTGCCGCTGTTCGGCGCGTGTCGTATGCGAGTTTTTGATGTACTCAATCAGGCGTTCAATCTCTGTGTCTTTGGGGTCAATGTACGTTCCTTGATGCACCGAAGGCAAAAATCCTGACGTCCAATTTTGTGTTCCGCTGACCGGATAGCCGTACGGGCACAGCACTACGAAGCCGGGCAAATTTTGATTTTCTGTGCCGAGTCCGTAGGTCAGCCACGAACCAAAGCTTGGACGCAGTTGACGCGGGTCGCCGCAATTCATCAGGAGCAATGAAGGTTCATGATTGGGCAAATCCGTATGCATCGAACGGATGACACACAGATCGTCTACGTGTTGCGCAACGTTTGGAAACAGGTCACTGACTTCGATGCCGCTCTGGCCGTATTTTTGAAATTTGTATGGTGAGCCAAAACCGACGCCGGTTTTGCGTTCCGTTTTTAAGTGAATCGGCAACGCCTTTCCATCGTATTTCGTGAGCATCGGCTTCGGATCAAACGTGTCCACTTGTGACGGGCCGCCGTTCATAAAGAGATGGATGACGCGCTTCACTTTTGGCGCGAAGTGCGGCTGTTTTGGAGATTGCGGATTTAAGGATTGTGGATTTTGGATTGCGGAATGCGGAGTGGCGAGCGCTTTGCCGTCAAGTAATGAATTCAACGCGAGTGCGCCTAAGCCGAAGCCGCATCGTTCGAGCATTTCACGTCGGGTTAAGAATTTATCTTCAAGTTCGACCGTCATATTTTCCCCTCAATCAAGAATTAAAAATTCTGCCGTCGCCAGCAGCGTTTGCACATAGCGATCCCAAACGTTGAGTGCGCCCGCCGATGGTTGACGAAAATCGCGGATGGAATTCCATTCGTCATTCGTATTAATTTTTCGGATCGTCACGTTCCATTTGAATTCGCCGCCTGCTGTGCCTTTGCCAGCTTCGGCAATGAAATCAATGGTGTCGCCGCGTTTGACTTCTATGCTCGTCAGATTCGTTTCGATTTTGGTTTGCAGGATTTCCCATTTGCCAGCTGTGCCGGAAACGTTTGAAACGACGCGAGCTTTCACGCCTTTACATTTGCGGCACGCATTTTCAAAGCTGTGTTCGAGCAACCCGTTGATCGAAATTTTCCCATCGAATGGAGCAACCCAACGACGAATGGCAGAGTTTTCTTTGCTGTCGCCGAGGCCGCCGCCTTTACTGGTCAAGCTCGCCGTCGTAGCACGCGGATCGCCGGGAATCGGAGAATTTCTCCACATTCCATTGATGAAAAATTCCAGCGGCTTGAATGATTTTACGCGATCAGTTTTTTCATCGTACTCGCCTTCACCATATTGCCAATCTTTAATTTTCTCCCCGTCCCCCATTCTCACGCTCTCCCCGTCACTCACAATAAATTTCATTCCCAGTGAAATTTCTTCGACGTTTGGCGCGCGTCCGTAAAGCAATTGATACAGCTTCGTGATGCGCTGCCTGGGATTTTTTAGCGCGGTAATTTCAGGTCGCAGCATCACCGCTTTCGCCTGTTCAATCACGAATGGATTGTTCAGCATCATCAACGCTTGTTGAGGCCCGGTAGTCAATCCGCGCCCGGTGGCGTGTGCATTCGGATCAGCAAAATCAAAGACACGAAAATCATTCGGAACCAAAGCGCGATCAATGAAGGAATAGATTGTGCGGCGATATGTGTACGGCCAGGCCTGTGCGCTGACAGGTAATCCGAACATCGTACGATCCAATTTTTGGCTGGCAAGTAACAGGGAATCGCGCAGCTCTTCAATTTCTAATCGCCGCCGATTCATGCGCCACAATAATTTATTTTCAGGATCGATGGAGTTTGGATTGTGGACTGCAGATTGCGGAGTGATGGAAGAAGATTGTTGATATGCGCGGGAAAGCAGAATGAGGCGGTGAATCGCCTTGATGCTCCAAGGATGCGGAGTTTGGATTTGGGATTTCGGATTGCGGATGGCAGAAAGCGCACTCATAGATGACAGATTCTGTTGGCAACCCGCAATCCCAAATCCGCAATCCGCAATCCCCTCACGTAAAGCGATCGCCAGGTAATCAAGCAATTCAGGATGCGTCGGCGCGTCTCCGCGGGTGCCGAAATCGCTCGTCGTTCGCACGATTCCATTGCCAAAATAATGTTGCCAGATGCGATTTACCATCACGCGGGCTGTCAGCGGATTATCTTTGTTGGCGATGGATTGCGCGAGTTCGAGGCGTCCGCTGCCGTTGGAAAATGGTTTGCGATTGTCTCCGGCGAGGATTTGCAAAAACTGCGGATGCACCTGATCGCCTTTATTATCAGGCTTTCCGCGCAAAAATACGTAGCCAGGTTTTAGTTCCATTTCATCTTCAAGGCTTTGCGCCCGCGGAGGCGCGCCGCGATAGGCTTGCGCCAGTAGCAGGCTTTGAATTTTTCGACGTCGTTGATTTTCATTCTGCCCATCGGTTGTCAGACGGAAAGATTCGTAATCGCTGAACGGCATCATCGTCGGAGATTCAGTCGCGTATAAAACCTGACGCAATTGTTCTTCGGTTGGGTTTTTTAGCGGTTGTGGTTTGTCGTACTTTGCAAGTAATTTGCCGTAAATTTCTGCGAGTTCCTGCATTGAAGCCGGAGCTTTTTTTTGCAACGCCTCCGCCACGAGCGGATTAATTTTACTGGTCGTCAACGAAGCAATCACAGCGGCGGATTTGGCTGAAAATTCTTTTTCAGGAATGGCAGAAAATTGTTGCCACGCTTGCCAGATTTCATCGGTGTTACTTTTTTGCAGATACGTCCGCCAGCGTTTCAGCATGTAGACGTTGTAATCTTTTTCCTGCGTGAATTTTTGTAAAGCTTCGTCGGTTTTTATTTCGCGAGCGGCGTACGCCATTTGCAAAGCTTTGGTGATTTCTGTTTCGCTGCGATAGAGCGCTTTGAGTTCGGGATAACGCTTCTCGCGCATTTTCGTCACGTCTTCGTCAGCCTTTTTTTCTTCGTCTTTTATTTCGGCATCCCATTTATCATCGTTATTTTTCGGAGCCAGCAACGGCAGGTTTTTTGGTTCGCGGGAGTTATTAAAAATCGAATAAAACGAATAATAATCCTTCGTGGGAATGGGATCGAATTTGTGATTATGGCAGCGCGCACAGCTCACGGTTAAGCCCAAAAGTCCACGCGAGACGACATCAATTTTATCGTCAATCCGTTCGTGATAACCGGCATTCAATCCGCCTCGGCTCAGGGATAAAAATCCGAGCGCGGCGAAATTTTTCGGATCGTTCTTCGGCAATTTATCCCCGGCAATTTGCTGCAAAATAAATTGATCGTAAGGCAGGTCTTCATTAAACGCGCGAATCACCCAATCACGATAGGTGTAGGCGTAAGGGAACCAACCTTGCAAATTTCTTCCCGCATCAATCATCCCAAGCGTGTCTGAATACCGCGCTAAATCCAGCCAATGCCGCCCCCACTTTTCGCCGTATGCGGGTGAGGCCAGCAGACGATCTACGACGGTCGAAAAAGCATCAGGCGAATTGTCATTTAGGAAAGAAGTAATTTCTTCGTAGGTCGGCGGCAAGCCCGTCAAATCATAGGTGGCGCGTCGCAGCAAAGTGCGCTTGTCCGCAGGTGGATTAAAACTCAAGTCTTTCTCTTCGAGTTTTGCGAGCAAAAAATGATCAATGGGGTTCTTTGTTTTGCCTTTGACGGATGGAATTTTCGGCGTGCTGATGGGTTGAAACGACCAATGATTTTTGTGTTCGGGTTTGATGACGTAATCGTTTTTCACCGCCGTATTCATTGGCCAGAACGCGCCGTCTTTGATCCATTCCGAGAGCGCCGTGATGTCAGAATCTTTGAGCTTTGCTGCGCCTTTCGGCATCTTCAAATTTTCATCGCTGTGGCTGATGGCTTTGATGAGCAGGCTTTCTTCGGGCTTACCAACAATGATTGCTGCGCCACCTTTTCCACCTTGTAAGAGGGCTTCGCGTGAATCTACGCGCAACCCGCCTTTGGCTGCCTCTGTATGGCAATCGTAACAAGCGGTTGCCAGAATGGGGCGGATTTTCGTTTCAAAAAATTCGCTTCTCGTGGCATCCGTGGATTGCGCAGCCTGCGTTGGCGAACCCATCCACATTGCAATTCCTAACAATAAAACAAGGAATCCCGCGACCAACAATTTGAGTTTAGTTTGATGAACTTTCACTCGCATTTTTAACTCGTCAAAGAAAAAATACATTTGGAAAACAAGCGTTTGGAGGACAAGCTTCAGCTTGTCCTCCATGCCGCCTGTCTTATTTTACTTCCATCACGACCTTTTTGAGCTTGCCTGTAAACACAAAGGGCGATTGATAGGTTTCTGCCACAGGCGTCGAAGGGTCACGTCCTGCGGTCAGTCCTTCGCTTAGGCCAAAAGTCAGCGGCACTGTATGCGAGATTGCTCCTTCGCCAACTTTGCGATCATCGACAAACAGTGTAGCGACGCCCTGATTCTCACCCGTACTCTTGAAATCCATGCGTAATGTAAGCGCGCCATTGGGCAACCCTTCGTTGGAAATTATACTGTAACGTTCGGCACCAAAATAGTTGTACACAAACTGTAATCGTTTATTTTGTACAAAGAAACTGTAACCTGAAAATCTGCCGCCCACTGACAACAATACACCTTCTGCGCCGCTCGCGGGAATTTCTACCTTGGCGGTCAGACTGAAGGAGCGATTGCGAAAATTGGGAGCACTGGAAACAGGGGTCGTCATCATTCCCGGATAGTACGTCGTCATGGTACGCGGGCGATTTGTAATCGGCTGTCCCAGCACGCGAATTGTGCCGCGATCATCGAGTGGCAGGACATTATATTTGCCCGCTTCTGACCACCAGCGTTCAATCATTTCGCGCAGCTTTTCAGGATTCTTGGTTGCTAAATCGTTATTTTCGGCAAAGTCTTCATCAACGTTGTATAGCTCCCATTTGTCTTTTTCAAAATCGGTTCCGCGTTCGTGATAAGCGACGGCCTTCCACCCTTTGTGGTAAAGCGCGCGATGCCCGATCATCTCGAAATATTGTGTTTCGTGACGACTCGGCGCAGCCGCGTCATTTAGGCTGTAGAGCATGCTGCCGCCGTCGAACGGGCGCTGATCTATGCCGTTGATGGTCTTGGGTTGCTTGATGCCAACGGCTTCGAGAATCATCGGTGTCACGTCAATCAAGTGATGATACTGCGTGCGAATCGCGCCTTTGTCTTTAATTCCTTTGGGCCAGTGAACGATGAACGGATCGGTGTTGCCTCCGGCATGCGTGTTTTGCTTGTACATTTTGAAAGGCGTATTGCCCGCCATCGCCCAACCCATCGGGTAATGCGGATAAGTCGTCGGGCCGCCCATTTCGTCAATGTATTTCATGTTCAGCGCATCGTCTTCAGGAATCTGATTGAAATAGCGAACGTAATTATATGAGCCGGTCAAGCGGCCTTCCTGACTGGCGCCGTTGTCAGAAACAACAATAAAAATCGTGTTATCCAACTGTCCGGCTTCTTCCAAAAAATTCATCAGACGCCCGATGTGTTCGTCCGTATGCGTTAGGAATCCGGCAAACACTTCCTGCAAACGCGCATACAAACGGCGCTCGTTATTCGTTAATTCATCCCACGCTTTGATCTCAGGATTGCGCGCCGGTAACGTCGTATTTTGCGGCACCATGCCTGATTGTTTCTGGCGTGCCAGCGTTTCTTCGCGCACTTTGTCCCAGCCCTTGTCGAATTTGCCTTTGTATATTTCGATGTATTTTTTCGGCGCGTGCAATGGCGCGTGCGCTGCGCCATACGCTAAATTCATAAAAAATGGTTTGTCGGGATTGACCTGTTTTTGTTCGGCGATGAAGCGAATCGCCTGATCGGTCAAATCTTCAGTCAAGTGATAGCCGGAGCGCGTCGGCGTTTCGATGTTGTGATTGTCCGAGGCCAGATGCGGAAACCACGAATTCGTTTCGCCGCCGATAAAACCATAAAATCGCTCGAAGCCCATCCCCAAAGGCCATCGCTCAAACGGCCCGGCGTTGCTGTATTCGTCATAATTCGTCAGATGCCATTTGCCGACATAAAACGTGCTATAGCCACTGTGCTTCAGAATTTCGCCGACGGTCACCTGACTTTTCGGCATGCGTCCGTCGTAGCCCGGATAGCCCGTCGCATATTCGGCAATCACGCCCAGGTGATTGCTGTGATGATTGTGTCCTGTGAGCAACGCCGCGCGCGAAGGCGAACACAGCGCCGTCGTGTGAAAATTGTTGTAGCGCAATCCGTTCGCTGCCAATTTATCCAGATTCGGCGTCTGAATCGGTGAACCATAGCTACCAAGTTGTGCGTAACCTACGTCATCAAGCACCAGATAAATCACATTCGGCGCGCCTTTCGGAGCCTGTGGCAAAGGCTCCCACGCTGTTTTTGATTCTTTGTATGTGCGACCAACGACGCCTGGTTGTTGCGCGAATAAAGAAACGCTGTTCGCCATAGTAATCAACGCTAAGGTGAAAATGATGCGAGCAATTTTCCTTGCATGGTTCATAAAGCCTCGCCTGTATTTATTTCTTTTTAGATTGTTTGATGAAGTTGACGACGATCTCCGCCAACTCTTTGCCGTTGGTTTCCTGAATGAAATGTTTGCCGCCTTCGACGGTGATGTGCGGCTGGCCTTTGGCTCCGGGCACTTCCGCTTGAAATTTTTTATCGCCGCCTCCTGTGATCGGATCGCGATTGCCAAAGGCAGTCAGGAACGGCTTCTTCCATTGCCGAAAGACATCCCACGCTTTCAGATTCGCGGCGCGCGCGGGATCATCCGCCGTGATCGGCACAAGTTGCGGCATGATCAACGGGCCAGCTTTGAACCGTTTGTCGGGGAACGGTGCGTCGTAGGCAGCAGCGAGTTCGGGCGCGCCAAGGCTGCCTGCCACCATTTCACCAACATTCATTTCACCGCGCTCTTTCATGGCCTGGCTCATTTTCTTCCAGGCCATAAAGCCCGGCGAAATCGGACCATCACCCGTCGGCAATCCCGTGTTGGAAATCACGACGCGGGCAAACTTCGCTTCGTTTTCCGCCACAACGCGCAGGCCAATCAATCCGCCCCAATCCTGTCCGAAGAACGTCATGTTTTTGAGCTTCAATTCTTTGACGAGAGCGGTAACAACGTCCACATGAAATTTATACGTGTGGGTTTCCATCTGCGCTGGTTTATCAGAACGACCAAAGCCGATCAGGTCAGGCACGATGCAGCGATAGCCCGCCTGGGTCAACGTCGGAATCATTTTGCGATACAGAAACGACCACGTTGGTTCGCCGTGCAACAGCAGGATCACTTGGCCTTTCGCCGGACCTTCGTCCAGATAGTGCATCCGGTAACCCGCGATCTCTTTGTAATGCGGCTTGAAATTGTAATCCGGCAAATTCGCAAATCGTTCGTCAGGGGTGCGAAAAACCCCTGGGCGAATTTCCTGCGCCTTGAGGGCAATAACTAACGAGATTACGAAGACAACATTGAGAAATACATATTTTTTCATCTACAAACTCCGTCTATCAGAATCACAGATTGCGCTGTTTCATTCGTTCTTGAATGTAGGGTATTTTATTAGTGAATCGTGCGCAAAGTATACACAGATCAATACTTTCTTCAAACAAGTGATTCAAGCATTTGATTTAATTTGGCTGTACGTTGCATTGATTTTTTTATCAATAGTTTCCGCCCCAAACTCTCACCAATTTTCACCTTGACTTGCAGAAAGATAAGAACTTCGGCAAGCTGATCACCTCCAACGAGCAACTATTTTCATTCACTCTGGAGCAATACACCATGACAACTTTTTTGAGCAAACATTTAATCGTATTCATTGCACTCGTTTTATTTGGCCTGACCCAAAAGTCTCCGACGCCAGACCCGACCAAGATGGAAATCACGGACTCCACTTTTAAATGCCTGACCCAAATGACAAGGGTACGCGGGTTTTATGTGGATAATTTATTGGGTAATCTAGAAGGAACTTTGAAGGTGGCAAATTCAACGACTGGCGGGAAATATCCGCTGGGTTCAGTGGTGCAACTTGTTCCGACTGAGGTCATGGTCAAACACGCTGAAGGCTGGAATAAGGACACCAATGACTGGGAATTTTTTGAATTAAATGTCACCGATGAAGGCAGCAAGATCAAAGTTCGCGGTGTCACGGAAGTCGTCAACCGGTTCGGCGGAAATTGTTTTTCCTGTCATGTGAAGGCCAAACCAGAATGGGATTTAATTTGTGAAAGCGATCATGGGTGTGCGCCGATCCCGCTGAAACCTGAGCAAATTGCCGCCATCCAAAAAGGCGATCCGCGCTGCAAAAATAATGCTAAGTAATGATTTAAAATGAACACAAATACTCCCGTCACAATTCTTTATGGCGACCGGGTCGTCACGATTCAGCAGGCAAACATCGAAGCTGCTGATTTATGGATCACGCCTGATGATCTTAAACGAGTGAACGATTTTGAGCTGAAACCTTCCGGAGCGTGCCTGGATGAGATTTGCATCCCCGTCAACCATTCAGGTGACGACGCGTTGATTCGTGTGAGTGAGAATACGACCTGGTTCAACCTCACCGGATTCGCGCGAAAAATTGATCAGGCTTTCGTCGTGGATACGGCATCGCGCGTTTGGAGTTTCGGCGAAATTACGGCAGTGCGCGGCAGCTATTTTAATGATGGAATCGCACCTGAATTTGCTCTTCCTGATCGAACCGGCAAACAGGTTTCGCTGTCAGATTTTCGCGGCAAAAAAGTTCTGTTGCTGACCTGGGCTTCGTGGTGAGGATGCAAACTTGATCTGCCGGGCTGGCAGAAAATCTACGAAGAACTGAAAGATAAAAAATTTGATATCATCGCCGCCGCAGAGGATACTGGAGGCGAATCCGCTGCCGGAGAATTCTATGATAAGGCGCAGGCGACCTACACAACTTTGATTGACACAGAACATTCCATCAGTTCGCTGTATCACATGACAAACGTGCCATCAGGCGTTTGGATCAATGAAGACGGGCGAATGGTGCGTCCTGTCGAACCAGCGTCCACTGCTTCAAAAACGCTGACGCTGGGGGAGAACGCGATTCATACGATGGGCGATATTTATATTTCAGCGTTGCGGGACTGGGTAGAAAAAGGCGACGAGAGCGATTTTGCGATGTCGCCGGAAGAATTACGTCATCACCTGAAGCCTCGTCCCGCTGGTGAACAGGAAGCGGACGCGAGTTTTCGACTTGGCGTTTATTTCCATAAAATTGGTCAGCGCGAAAGTGCGGAAAAATATTGGCAACATGCCCAGAAATTGAATCCTGATAGTTGGAATTATCATCGGCAGGAATGGTTCTTCACGCCGGATGAAGCGAACAAAAAATGGTACAGTAAATTCCTGCAGCTCGGCGATGAGCCTTATTATCCAACCTTGAAAATGCTTGCGACGGAAAAAGAATAGACGGTAGACGGTAGTGAAGGTCTCCGAGTAATCCGGTTCGTGTAAAGCGAAAGCGACCGACTACCGTCTACCGTCTACTCTTTTTCCGTCTGTTCCGTCTTCTCTCTTCTTCCTCAGCTAAATCCAAGCATTCGCAAATCATTTTTCATCCATTGTATTCCCGAATTAATTGCTCCAGAATAACTACGTTCACTAAGATTATTGTTCCCTAAAATTACTGCATCGCGTTCATCGCCTGCGGAGTTCTGTTTATGAAAAAAATTACCCTTTCAGTTCTCTATTGTTCCCTCTTGCTCTTTATCGCATCACGCTATTGGGTTGCTTATACGCAATCCGTGAATCGCATGCAGATGTTTGAAGAGCAGCAACGAAAATTCCTTGCTGAACCATTCAAAGGCATCACCACTGATGGCAATGTAAAGCCGGGACTTTTCAAAATTAAGAACACCGGAGTCTCCACCAAACCCGTTCGAATTGCGACTGAAAATTTCCTAAAAAGTCTCAGCGACGAACAGCGCAAACGCACGACGTACGCCCTCAATGATGATGAATGGCGCAAGTGGGATAATCGTCATTTTCCTCCGCGTCAGGGCGTTGGATTCAAAGAAATGAGCGAACCTCAACGCAAGCTCGCGTTTGATCTAATCCGCGCCAGCCTTAGCGCAAAAGGCCTGCAAAAAACACAGGACGCGATGAAGCTCAACGGGACACTGGCGGAACTCACGAACAATTTTGATGAGTACGGCGAATGGCTTTATTGGATCACGGTGATGGGTACGCCGGACGACAAGGAACCGTGGGGATGGCAGCTGGACGGGCATCATTGCATCATCAATTATTTTGTGATGGGAGATCAGGTCGTGATGACGCCGACGTTTATGGGCGGCGAACCCATTCGCGCTGAAGCGGGAAAATTTAAAGGCACAGTCATCATGCAGGATGAGCAGGATAAAGGCTCGAAATTTTTTAATGCGCTCAGTCCAGAACAACAGACCCAAGCCATGATCGGTAAAGAGAAAGACAAAAATTATACTTTGACGGAAGCTTACAAAGACAACGTCGTTATTGATTATGCCGGGCTTTCCGCCGCAAAATTAAAAGCCGATCAAATCAAACTTTTACTGGAAATAATTTCTGAATACATCGGCAACATGGATGACAGACACGCCCGCATTAAAATGGACGAAGTGCGCCAGAACTTAATGCGAACTTCGTTTGCGTGGATCGGCGATCCGAGCGGCGTATTTTATTACCGCATTCAAAGCCCTGTTTTACTGATTGAATTTGATCATCAAACACCGATAGCATTGTCGCGTTCTCGTATTCCGACGCGGCAGCATGTGCATACCGTAGTGCGAACTCCGAATGGCAACGACTACGGCAAAGATTTGCTACGGCAACATTATGAATCGCATCCGCACAGTTAATACAAGCGGCATGGAGTACAAGCTTCAGCTTGGCTTTACTTCTCATCACTGTAAAACCAAGCTGAAGCTTGTA
>JAYTCQ010000103.1:0-27398 GCA_043736395.1 Blastocatellia bacterium
AATTATGTCCGCTTCCCTTCTTCCGTCCTCGCGCCAATTGCATAAAAAATAAATCCCACAACCAACGCCAGCGGCATCACTAACAGCGCGATAGATAATGATTGCGCCTGCGGATTGATATTGAAAATACTCCCCAGCGTAGTCACGATCGAAGATTGCGCACTACCACTTTTTTGAATTTCAGTGGAGACATATCCAACCAACGACTGAGAAATTCCATCACCGAAGCAATGAATAATGACGACTACGAAGCCGAGCGCAGTTGTACGAATATGTGCCGGAACCAGATTCACAATCAACGCATTCACGGGGCCATTTCCTGACAGCACTAAGGTCACGGCGATAAAAATACAAGTCAGATAAACGGTCTTGTTGCTCGTCATCAGCATGATCAAACAGAATGGCGCAGCCAACAACGAACCAAATCCGCAGACCCAGAAATATGCGCCGCGGACGCCTCGTTTGGTCAACCAGTCGCCAATCGTTCCGCCGAGCATCGTGCCGATAAATCCTCCGATAATCACGCATAATCCCAGCACCATGGTAGCCTCGCCCGCCGTCATACCCTTATCAGTTTTCATCCATTCCGGCGCCCATAAAACCAAAGCTCCAACGGCGAATGTCACGGCGGCATAGCCCAAACTTCCGAAAATATATCCCTTATTTTTCAGCAATAATTTGTAGCCATCAACCAGGCTGACGCGTTCTGTTTTTTCTTCATCCAAATCCATCGCGCCGCGTTTTGGCTCATGCATCATCCACGCTGCAATCGCTGTCAAAAGTCCCGGCAAGCCCACCAAATAAAGGGTATTGCGCCATCCCAGCACCGCAGGATCAGCAAAGTATCCGCCCGCGCCGTAGCCAATTGCCGTCCCAATCGGAATCGCCGCGAAGAAAAAACTCATCACGAATCCGCGCCGATGTTTCTCATAAAAATCTGATAATAATCCTGGCGCAATCGTCGCGTAATTCGCTTCACCAACTCCAACTAATGAACGCGAAAAAAGCATCTGCCAAAAATTCGTAGAAATTCCCGCACCCGCCGTCGCAATGCTCCAAATCACAATCCCAAAAGCGATTAATCTGCCGCGCCGATAACGGTCTCCGAGGTATCCGAACAAGGGAGAACATACCGTATAAATGATCGTAAACGCACTCGCAATATAACCAAGCTGCGCATCGGTGTACCCCGTGTCAGGTTTGATGTATGGAATTAGCGCCGCGAAAATATAGCGGTCGACGTAATTCAAAAGGTTGAGCAAAGTCAGAACGATTAACGCGTACGTGGCGTAAGATTTTTTGATCGGTGCAGTAGTCATAAAACGGATGCCTCAGATTTTTAGTTTCGATACAACCGAGAGTGTAAATGCGAATGAAAATAATTACAGGTAGGAATATGGCACTTTGTGTTTTGTCACAATTTTAATCATTAGGAATAGACCACTGATTTTACGGATCATGCGGGTCTTCGCGGGTCTGAAAAATTCTGATCCGCGTAAACCCGCAACATCCGCCTTATCCGTGGTCTATTCTTAAAATTTTTACCCTCGCTTCAACTTCTCAATTAAATAATCCGAACTCCGCGCAGCCAGTGCCATCACCGTCGGATTTTCTCTGAGAAATCAATAAATCCACTGCCATCTCTTGCAGCTACCTTAAATATAGAAATATAAAACTTGTGTATTGGGTGAGCGAATGATAAGTTATAACCGTCCTAACAGTAAAGATCAGTCATCCCCTTGAGTTTGAAATAGAAATTAATTTGGAACTTTTCCTTTATTATAAGGTTTAGGAAATTAGTATCGCTTGTGCCTATGGTACGCGACTAACTTTACAATATGTAAGGCATATAGCTGTCTTACAAAATTTGCATCAATCAAAGGAGATATGAGATGAGAAAACAAATCTGTCAGCAGTGATATTTTGTTTGTGTTGCTTAAGTATTTACACTAACAACACTTTAGCAAAAACAAAGCCGTCTTTTCCAGTCACTCAATCAGAAGCGAAAGATTTAATAGCAGCAGGAGAAAAACGACAAGTTGTCTGGACATCTGAACATGTTAAAGCGGGCGGGAATAAAGACGCTTATTCAACCTTAACAATAACCACAAAACGACATTCTTCAACTAATGCTGCCACTTTAATCACCTTAGTTTCAAGTGAAAGAAAAATCTACTTCGATGCACCCGATATAGACCTGTACATAAAGCCTGTTGTTACATCAGTTGACAATAACGGACTACAGGTTAAAAAAGCTGCGGGACCAGAAACCCAGCTTAGATCAGGAAAGAGCAGCCCAACTGAGATTGGCAAAAGCGGCAAGCAAGCGGAGTTTTTAGCTGACATTCAAGTAGAAGCTAACGCTAACGCGATTGAAGTAATAACTAAAATTATTGGCAAGAGCGATAATCAAAACTACGAATCAATTGTCCCTCTGGCCTTTGAAATTTCTTCAAGTAGTGTAGGGGGGTCATCTTCTGTAGAATCATCATTTTTCAAAGAGCCATCCTATCAATTATCAAATTTGCTAAGCTTTGCGAACTACACTCCAGCAACGAGTAATTCGTTCTTTTTAATTGGTTGTCGAACGGTAACTGTGTCCTGCTCTTGCACAGGTTGCCTTGGATGCTCAATTTCAAAAAAGTGTCAGGATAGCTGTCCTAACCCGACAAGCTCAAGCTGTGACCCAAATCGCGGCACATGTTCACTCACTTGCTGCGAGTGCTCATAAAACTTAATTAATTGCTAACTAAGTTGGCATGATGCTGGTAATAATTAATCAGCATCATGCCAACTTTGCTGTTATCTCTCTTTTTGTAGTTTCTCAATCAGAAAATCTGTACTGCGTGCGGCCAAAGCCATCACTGTCAACGTTGGATTCTTCTCAGAAAAATCTATGAAGCCGCTGCCATCGGCGACGAATAAATTCTTCACATCGTGCGTTTGCAAATACGGATTCAAGACGGAAGTTTTCGCATCCCTCCCCATCTTTGCAGTGCCGCAATAATGCACGGAATCTACGCCGGGGGAATTCGGATTTGATTTGCCGGTAATCACTCCGCCAGAGGCTTCGATGATTTCTGAAATTGTATTTAGTGAATCATTTGAGCTGGCGATGTCTTCAACCGTCAAACTGAAATTAATTTTCGGCACAGCTAAGCCGTATACGTCTTTCACTTTGGGATCAAGTTCGACGAATCTGCTCGCATCGGCGTCCATCCCGTTTTGCGAATATAAATTGATCAACGCCGGATAGCGATCACGAATTTCTTTTTTCAATTCTGCGCCAAAGCCGTTTGCGCTTTGGAACATCCAGCCACCATAAGTTCCGTGGCGCGTGCTGCCATCCACAATAATGTGGTAGCCCTTGCGAAAATCTTTATGCGGCTTTTCCCAATAAAAAGCAGGAATATACGCGTGTGAACTATCCGTGCCATCATCGTTATAAATCTCTCGCTGCTTGAGAGATTTCAAATATCCTTGCGCCGAAGTTGATGTATGACTGATGAGATTTTTACCGACCAAGCCCGATGAATTCGCAATGCCAGTGGGAAAATGTTTTGATTTTGACAGGAGCATCAGCCGCGCAGATTCTACTGGGCCGCACGCGAGGACTACATTTTTTGCAAATACTTCATAGCTCTTTTTTGTCCGCGCATCGAAATATCTCACACCCGTAGTCAAGCTTCCGTCCTGGCTCATCAACACTTCGGCAGCGTTCGCGTAAAGAATTAATTTGCACTTGCCTGTCGCAAGCGCGAGCGGCATCGCCGTGTTCGCTGAAGTATATTTGGATTCCGTATCGCAGCCGCGCATGCAATGCGAACAGTAATGACAAGGCGCACGCTTCGACCAATTTTTCTCAGTCAAAATTGCTTTGCGAGCTGTGATCATTTTGTATTTTTTCGGATCAAGCTTATTCGCGCCTTTTTGGATTTCAAAGGCGGTGCAGTTCCATTTGAGCGGCTTCAGATATTTCCCATCCGGTACATTCGGATGATTATCGTAGTTACCGGACACACCCATCAGCACTTCCATTTTGTCGTAATACGACGCGAGTTCATCATACGAAACAGGCCACGAAGCAAAATCATATTTGCTGTTGCGCCAGCTCAGTCCCGCCCACAACAAACTTTTTCCACCAACTTTTTTCGTCAGAAAATGATCTACACTTCGATTGCCGGCTTGCGTGAATGGTTCTAATTTTGGATCAACGCGGAGGTGCTTGTGCGGACTCCAACCATAGCCATTTTTAGGTAATTCGTACGGCATCGTATGACTGAAAAATTCCGTCGTTGGATCAACCCATTTGCCCGCTTCAAGGACGACAACATTAGCTCCGGCTTGCGCAAGTTGCATCGCGACTACGCCTCCGGCTGCTCCAGAACCAACAACACAGACATCGAAAATTTGATTTGCTTGCGTCATAAATATTACGAAGGAAAATTAGGATTATTTTTTACTCTTAATGCCTGCTGTATATGCCGCTGCGAATGGAGAGTTGAGATTCTAAAAATATCCAGCAGCCTGAAAACCATTATCGGCGAAGCAGGAGATGTAATCGTTTTTGTTTCTGCTTCCAGGTGAATCGCCCGTTGCATCAACAATTTCATTTTACTATGTTGCTGAATAAAATCGCTAATCACTGTGGTATGAAGGTCACTTGCCGAAGGAATAAATATTGTGGGTGCTTTCAGTTTTTTTGTCGTTGTGATGCCCCATAAAAGCATGGCGGCAGTGAGATTTTTGAGGATTGGGATTTTCTCCAAAAATGCTGGTTGATACGTGTCATCCAACGCGTCTTCGATTCGCTGGATATATAAATTATTTGTTTTGATTAAATGTTCTGCACATTGTGCAATGCTCCACACTTCAGGTGAAAATTTCCAATTGATTTGATCCGCACTTAATCCGATAAACGAGGCATCGAAAGCTTCCTGCAATTCCTGATTGATTTCCAGCAATTGTTCAAGTGAAAGTTTTTTAGGGTTCATAATTTCCTCGCCTAAAGAAAGGTCAAAAATGAGATTGAATCAACGCGCAGGTGCTTCAACTGTAGCCTATTCAGACGTCCCAGGTATGAGAATTTCGAGTCACGCGATTCCCCAAAAAGAAAGCGGAACAGACAGAACAAGTAATACCCGTTCCGCCTGTTCCGAAGTTGTGGATTGCTCCGTTAGTTAGAAGATTAACTTCAACGCGAGTTGCAGTTCGCGCATATTACCGCGCGTACCGTTAATGCGCCCGAACGTCGTGCTGCTGCGTGTCGTATCGGGGTTGCCCAAGTTGGCGTGGTTCGCCGCATTGAACGCCTCGAAACGGAACTGCAAGCCTTTCGTTTCGGTGAAATGGAACATTTTCAGCAACGACGCATCCCATTGAACGATGCCTGGGCTAATGACGGTGTTGCGTCCCGTAGTGCCGAACTTGCCCAGCGGATTCAACACATAAGCATCCGTATTGAACCAACGCGCGAAGTTGCGTGCGCCACCATCCAGGTTAGCGACCTGACCAGAGACGGTGTCGGGACGGTCAAAGCCTCCGCCAACGCCCGAGCGGTCAGGACCACTGAAAATCGTCAAAGGGAAACCCGTTTGTATATTGAAGAGCGAACCGAATTCCCAGCCGCCCACCAGCTGATTGATGATGCCACCGTGATCCAGCCAGCGCTTGCCTTTGCCGATAGGCAATTGATAAAGCACCGAATTCACCATGCGATGACTGGTATGGAAACTCGACAGTGCCTTTTCAGCCGCCAGATTGTAGCTGTTTTGCGGGAACAACGTATCGCCGTTGTGGTTGCGAATCGCGCTTGCGTTATCAATGGATTTTGACCACGTATAACCCGAGACAAAACTCAAACCGTTCGACATGCGTTTTTCGAGCTTGAAGCTCAAACCGTTGTAATGCGATTTGCCACTGCCATCCACCAACTGAATGCGTCCGAACTCAGGATATGGAGCGCGTGACAATACACTGCCCACCGTACCTGGAATGCTTTCGTTGAAAGCACGTAACGATTCAAGCTTGCGTCCGACCGAACCGAGATACCCGATTTCGAGCAAAAGGTTGTTGCGGAGTTCGCGTTGGACGTTCAGCATCCCCTGCAAAATATAAGGCGTGCGACGCGTTGGGTTATTGCCTAACACATAAGGATTGTTGATCGTCACGTTGCTGGCAGCATTACCACCGAAAGGCGTTGCCCACGTCAGATCAAGTCTGGTCGGCGTAGCTTCTTCACGACGGCGACCGGAAAGGTTACGCGCCATGTCGAAACGTGGATTGCCCGTGTCTTGCGAATAGAAAGCACCCGCACCACCGCGTATCGTCCACTTGCTCGAAGGCGAATACGCAAAGCCCAGACGCGGTGCCCAGTCGTTCTTGTCAGCATAAACGAGGCGGTCGCCTAAACGTCCGTCACGTGCCGTCTTGATCAACGGGTTAAAGCGCAGCGCTGTGCCCTCATAAAAATCGCCGGTGCCGATGCGGATGAACGTTGGATGCCGCGAGAGATCGGCAACGTTTGGAGTGTTGTCCAAAAACTTCGCGTCAATGTTCACGAGCTTGCCCGACTTATCGAACCAGGGTGGAGTGTATTCATAACGCACACCCAAGTTAACGGTCAGCTTCGACGTCACCTTCCATGAATCGTCGAAGTAAGCTGCCATACTTCGTGATTTAAAATCAGCCGACGCCAGCGTAACTGCGACTTCGCAACGCTTGCAATAACCGAGCAGGAAGTCAGCAAAACCGTTGCCAGTGTTCGCCACCAGCGTATTGGTCGCAGACAACTGTCCGGTCGCGTTCGCTTCAAACAAAAATCCGCCGCGCGCAAACTGATTGCCGATCTGGTTGTAATTGTCCCAACGCACTTCGCCGCCAAAACGGAAGCTGTGGCTGCCTTTGGTAAGACTGAAATTGTCTACGAACTGCCACATCTGATTAGTGTTAACGTAAGGACCTTCGGTGTCATCACCAAAACCGGAATATCCAGTAATGGCGATGCTGGGAATACCCCACGAAACCGGCAGACCGGAAGCGATGCCTGGAATCGCCAGTTCTTTCACTACGTCGCGGGTGTTGGCGAGTTCGCGTCCAAGACTGTTGTAAAAACGGTTGTATCCGAAGCGCGCCTCGTTCACTTTGTTACTGCCGAAAGTGCGCGTATTCGAAACCATCCCTTGCTTGACTTGTGTGATCAACTTAGTGCCATTAAGTTTCAAGCCTGGTGTTAGCTCCAACTCATCGCCCCAGCTCCAACGTCCAGCCCAACTCGAAGCACCACTCTCAATAAAGTCGCCGCGCCCGATGAATTGGTCTTTGTCACTGATGCGCTTGTTGAATTGTTCGTGATTGAAACCGAGCGCGTTCGGCGTGAGCGTCGGCACGGGATAAAACTCCAACAACTTAACCGAAGTCGCCGAAAGGCGATTAGTCGGAATGATATTACCCGCAAATTGCGTCCTCGTGACAGGATCGAAAATTGGATTGGACAAAGCCGAGAAATCACCCTTATACCAGTTCGCCGCAGGCAGCTGATAAATCGCACGCGTTGTGCGGCGTTCTTTAAAGCCCTCGAAATTGGTCATGAAAAAGATTCGCTCTTTGTTTTCATAAAGCTTTGGAATCCAGACTGGACCGCTCAACACAAAACCATATTGGTTCCATTTGAAAGGATTCTTTTTTACATCAGGCGCAAGCTTGCCAGTGAAATCATATTGGCGCGAGTCGAATACGTCGTTGCGCAAAAATTCAAATACTGCGCCGTGATAATTTCTTGATCCCGATTTGGTCGAGACGTTAATTTGTGTCGAAGCGCGTCCGAATTCCGCCGGGAAGATTCCGGTTAGCACTTTAAATTCCTGTAAGGCATCAATCGAAGGCAGGATGATCGGTGAGTTGAAATTCACATCCGTGTTGTCAATACCATCAATCGAAAATCGGTTGAAATAGCTGCGCTGTCCGGCGACAGAAATATTCTGCGCAGCACGCGTGCCACCTTGCCTCGAACCAGCTTGCCCCGCGTTCTGAAAGCCAAAGCTCACATTGGGCGCGGTCGCTACGAGTTGCAAAAAGTTGCGTCCATTCAAAGGAAGATCAACAATGCGTTTGTTTTCGATCACAGTACCAACCGAATTGCTTTCCGTCGCAAGCAACGTAGCACCGCCGGTAACGGTGACAGTTTCACCGACTGATCCGATCTCTAAGGTAATATCAATACGTGCTGTTTGTTGCACTTGTAATTGAACGTCGCTTTTCAAAGCAGATTTAAAGCCTTGCTGCTCAACTTTGACTTCGTACTCTCCGGGCAACAACGCAGGAAAGGCGTAAATCCCATCACTGTTTGTTGTGACACGGCGAACAGCACCAGTCGCCTTGTTTGAAACAGATACGGTCGCACCCACTACGGCTGCGCCAGAACTATCAGTCACGAGACCCGTGATGTCTCCACTGGTTTGTGCAGAAACATTTGAACTCCCTGAAACGATCAGGGAAATCATAAAAAATAACATTAGGGCAAATTGCAAAATTCTTCGCATTGCTTCCTCCACTGGTTTAATTGATTGGTAAAACTTACTTACTTTTGGAATGTTTTTTTATAACACAGCTCTGAAAGAATTGCACCTCGATTGAATCAAAGCTAAAGGTCTAAAAACTAAAAAAGCCGCAGTATAAATTTGAACTGCGGCTCTTTTGTTTTTCCAATACAGGGATTTTTAGTAATCGCCCATTCCGCCGCCGCCAGGAGGCATTGCCGGAGCTGAGTTCTTCTCAGGAATCTCTGAAATCATCGCTTCTGTGGTCAACATTAATGAAGCAATTGAAGCCGCGTTTTGCAGAGCAGTGCGCGCAACTTTCGCTGGATCAATGACGCCCGCTTTGACTAAGTCTTCAAACTTCTCAGTCGCCGCGTTGAAGCCGAAATTGTCTTTGTCATTTTTGACGCGTTCGACGATGACTGCGCCTTCGCAACCAGCATTTTCAGCGATTTTACGAAGTGGCTCTTCTAAAGCACGACGAATGATATTGACGCCGATTTGCTCGTCTTCATCTTTGAGTTTCAAAGAATCCAGAGCCTTCGCAGCGCGAACCATCGTGACTCCGCCACCAGGAACGATGCCTTCTTCAACCGCTGCACGAGTCGCATGCATCGCGTCTTCGACACGAGCCTTCTTCTCTTTCAGTTCGGTTTCAGTAGCGGCTCCGACCTTGATGACTGCGACTCCGCCGACCAATTTGGCCAAACGTTCTTGCAGTTTTTCACGATCATAATCCGAAGTGGTTTCTTCGATTTGACGACGAATGGTTCCAACGCGACCGCTAATGTCGGCGTTCTTTCCGCCACCTTCAACGATGGTTGAATTGTCTTTGTCAATCGTGATTTTCTTGGCGCGACCGAGGTCTTCAATCTTGATATTTTCAAGCTTGATGCCGAGGTCTTCGCTGATGACCTGACCACCGGTCAAAATCGCAATGTCTTCGAGCATCGCTTTGCGGCGATCACCGAAGCCAGGAGCTTTGACGGCGCAAACCTGCAAAGTTCCACGCAGTTTATTGACGACCAAAGTTGCGAGGGCTTCACCTTCGACATCTTCAGCTACGATCAATAACGGACGTCCTTGCTTGGCGACCTGCTCCAGCACTGGCAGCAAATCTTTCATCGAAGAAACTTTCTTCTCGTTCAAAAGAATAAAAGCATTTTCGAGGACGCATTCCATACGGTCAGGATCGGTCACAAAATAAGGTGACAAATAGCCACGATCAAATTGCATACCTTCGACCACATCCAATGAAGTTTCGAGTGATTTCGATTCCTCAACAGTAATGACTCCGTCTTTGCCGACTTTGTCCATCGCGGAAGCAATGATGTTTCCGATGGTTGCATCACCGTTGGCAGAAATTGTACCAACCTGAGCAATCGCCGAACCTTTGACAGGCTTGGACATTGCGCTGATGGCTTCAACTGCTGCGATGACTGCTTTCTCAATACCGCGCTTGACGGCCATTGGATTCGCACCCGCCGCGACAGTCTTCACGCCTTCGCGGAAAATTGCACGAGCCAACACGGTTGCAGTAGTCGTTCCGTCACCCGCGACATCGCTGGTTTTGGAAGCCACTTCACGAACCATTTGCGCACCCATATTTTCGAGCGCATCTTTTAATTCGATTTCTTTAGCGACAGTCACACCGTCTTTGGTGATTGTCGGTGAACCGAATTTCTTATCAATAACAACGTT
This sequence comes from Blastocatellia bacterium, assembly GCA_043736395.1. Lineage (GTDB taxonomy): Bacteria > Acidobacteriota > Blastocatellia > RBC074 > RBC074 > JAFDVL01. Next base: position 10,239 of record JAYTCQ010000103.1, read on the forward strand.
GCGACCTTTCGGTCCCAGAGTGATCGCGACTGCGTCGGCGAGTTGATTAACTCCGCGCAAAATCGCTTGGCGAGAATCTTCGCCGTGAATTACTTGCTTAGCCATTTTTCTCCTTGAGAATTGGTTTCAAACGAACTATTTACTGTTATAAAAAAGCAGTAGATAGTTACGCGAAACTATTTACCTTTAGCTTTGGTGGCACCTTCGATTACGCCGAGGATGTCATCTTCACGAAGAATTAAAAGCTCTTCACCGTCGAGCTTCACTTCGGTGCCGGAATATTTTCCGAACAACACTTTGTCGCCAACTTTGACGCTCATTTCGATTTTGGTACCGCTATCAAGAATTTTTCCGTTGCCAACTGCGACAACTTCGCCTTCTTGCGGTTTTTCCTTAGAAGCGGTATCCGGGATGTAAAGCCCACCGCGCATCTGTTCTTCTTCGAAGCGTTTCACGATTACACGATCATGAAGCGGTCTGATTTTCTGAGCCATTATAGTTCTAACTCCTTTTTAATCTGTTAGATAAATAGAATTGTTTCTGAAAAATCCAGCCAAGGAGAGAATAATTAGCACTCACCTGACCAGAGTGCTAATTATAAGAATCGGACGTGCTTTAGTCAACAGGGAAAAAATAAATCGCGGGTTTACCGTAGTATTTGGAGCCATAACGTCATATTCATCGTGCTGCGCCTGTAACATTGGAAACCGAGCACAGCTCTAGTTGGCGTGGTTACAGTTGAACAGATGTTTGGTGCGGTTCAAAATACTTTCATTGAGATTGCCTAGAAAGGGCTGATATGGATCGCTGTAATCCTTCCACGGAAAACTCTACACTTGGATTCACGTCGCGGCTAGAATTTGGAAACCAAGCGTCGAAATATATTGTTTTTGCCTTGGACATAGTTTTAAGGATTCTTGTGTCCAATAAAAAGTCAGTAGTAAAGGAGCCGTCTTTTCCTGCTTTCCAAGAACTGAGAACTTTTAGCGAGAATTCTTGATTGTCAATGTTCAATGAAGATGCTCTAGAACCACTAAAGATTTCTACTAACTCTTGTGGTGATCTGAACATCTGCTTTATCTTGAACAAGATTTTTCCTTTGTACAGATTCTTTTCCTTTAATAACAAAAATGTGACCTGTGCATTTCTAAACGGCTGTCTTTGCATTGCGTAGGCATATATCTTGCCGGAGGATGTGGCATCTATCTTCCAGTCGCCAAGAGGAGGGCTGGAATTATCAACGTTAAGTCCCTGCGCATGTTTTACTGTCAACGATTCCATCTCATTGGATGGGGTCAGTGACGCAACATTGAGTAAACTCCGATCTACACCCATTTCATTTAGATACTCGCCAAGTAAAGTCATTGTCACTTGAGCTGTTGCCTCTGAGTTTTTTTGAGCTCCGTAAAACTGATGCACACCAAATGCTCCATCCTCCATCACGCGCCGACCAACACCGCCTAAAAACGCATAAGCGCAAGCTGAGTAACAAATTCCACTTTTAACAGTTGCTACTTGCGAGTTACAGTCTTTTCCTATCGTTTTATACTGCCCTCCGACAAGGGAATTTAACCCAAATCGCCTAATCATTTTCCCCATTTCAAGACCTGCTATTAGATTTCCGCCGGGGCTGTTGAAAAACACAAAACTAGGCCTCTCGTTGTCCGAGTCAAGAAGTTTCTTTGAAAATTGATAGAACTGCTTGGGAGTTTCTGAAGTAATTGTTCCCTCTGCAAGAATATAGAAGACTGTCCCGCTCCCACAATGCTCCTGATAAAACCGAAAAACCATCGGCCTAGAATTACTCTTCTCTTGCGCTAAAGGAACAGAAGACATGCTGATGGCAGTTGCGATCTGATGAGTGTTAACTTGGAGCGCTAGTGCGAGGAAAATAATAGGTGCGAGTATCAGTTTCATATCTTATCGTTTCATTGCTCTATAAGCGAAGTACCTAACAACACGGTCATAGAGCGTGGTCGTGTGACATTGAACTACACACTGCCTGACGGTCACGATCTAGTGCAATAAATGTTAGACCCAGTATTCCACTTATGGTGTACATAAAAAATCAAACTTCCTGATGAGTGCTGCTTGTGTATCGGTGTTAGTAAGCAACCGTTTGTGATATTCAACAAAGTATTCCTCAAGCGCGGGAATAAGCTGCCTTCGGAAAAGAATAATTTGGCCTCCGCTCTGAGAAACAAGTTTGCCCTTAGATGACCTGGAAGATATAACCCAAGTGCCCTTAGTCCTTGCCTCATGGAATAAGCCACACCGAACATCATTATAAAAGCTGTCCACCAGTGCCAAAGGAATAAGCGTTTTGAAAGGATCGCGTGTTTTGAGAAAATCTTTAAAATAGCTTTTAGCTTGGGTCTGATTGTATTCGTTAGGTAGAAGTTGCACTCCTGAGGAAGTAAACCGAAAGTTATCCCCTTTCTCGCAACTCTCAAGAAACTCAATCAGAGAGCAAAATAATGCCACGATGGCAAAGCCTTCACCACTCTGCGTGTCAGAAATAGAAGCTATTGGATGAAGATAGCGTGTATTGATTCGCTCTCGGTAAAAGCGGTGATAAGCAGAATCCCATAAGTCTTGGCTCGGGTTGGATTGCAGACGCGCCTTAAGAGCAAACCATTGCTTGTCCGTGTTTTTTCCTGCGATTTTCATAAGATATGTGTCAACAGCCGAACGACTCGTTCAGCGGGCGTGGCCTGTAGTGTTGGAGTTGACCACAACCCTCGTTGGCCACGCTCCGCTGGAATGGATGTTAGGTGTTGCTTTGATTCAGAAACATTTTCTGTATTTCGCCAATCCTACTTTCAAATAAATATGAAGAATAATCTTTCATTGTTCGATTTTGATCCCCTCGTGTAAGCACGATTTTCGATGAATCGTCAAAGCCAAAGCCGAACATTTTGTCAGAATTTCCTTGTTTTGTTTTGACTTGATCCATAAAAGATTCCATTTCTTTTTGAGTAAACATTAAAACAACGGAGTTCCACCAAGAATGAGTGCTTTTTCTTGTGCGATTTTCTTCTGGAGGGTAGATACCCACGAGCAAAAAGAAATCGGCTTCTTTCGGCACTAGAAATTTATTGAACCAAGTAGAATATGAAAATCTAATTGTTCCTTCCCTCTTTGCTGGGAGAGGTGAATAAGTACGTGAAGATTTTACTTGGAATGATGCACATTGCAGTGACCCGTTCCCCCGTTTGGTCAATAAGATGTCTATGCCTTTTTCTTGCCTTGAAGCAGGAATGAATATTGAGTAGCCGTCTTTGGCCTTGAAATATTGGCTCAAAAGGTTAGCCGATAGATATTCAGAATATGGAATTGTGAATATTGGCTCCATAAGAATAAACACCTAACATAAACTAGACGGCTAACCCGCATTTTCTCTCAACACAGCGTTATTTTTTTCGCTTTGCAGCAAACCAGCAAGCTCATTGTTTTCATTTGGCTTCGAAAGCTTACGTGCAAGGCTCGCAAGCTTGATGGCTGTATTGTGCTGGACGGGTGAATTATACGCAGCTCCATGTGAGATGCAATAATTATTTTGCACTCAAAACCGGGAGCGCAAGCATCTTGCTAGCAGTTTGCCAGCGGAGCGCGGCAAACGAACTTCGTGCAGGAAATTTACTGCGATGTACGCGCCCTCATCGCCACGTCAGCGAGCGACATTTCACGCGCTCGCGGCAAGCAGGATGCTTGCGCTCCCAGCGTTATGGCATTGCTCATTTACTGGCTGGAGGAACGATCCAAACACCGTAAAAAATTCGCTCCCATTTTTCGCCGTGGAAATGCGTTTGCCTACAGGGAAAAAATAATAGAAGACTTATAGCAGTTTTCAGTTGCGTGCACTGTGTCAGTAGCCCGCGCGTGGGCCTTGACATTACCCAAATCTTTGCACGGAACGTACAATTTGGTTTTTAGCCCGCGAAGTCGGGCGGCAGCATAAAGCCCAGGGTAGAGCGCGCCAGCGTGCGGAACCCTGGGAACATTGGCGAAAAACCATCTAGCCCGCGAAGGCGGGCGACAGAGTGTGGTCAACAATCTACCAAGGTCTGTCACCCACTTCGTGGGCTTGAGAATTCCCGCCTAACGCTTTCCTGGGGTTCCGGCAGAGCCTTCACCCCAGGCTTTATGCTGTCGTCCGCCTTCGCGGACTAATATCCTGCGAAGATTTACAAGGCTCACGCGCGGGCTACTGTCGGTCGCATACATTTGAAATCCGCTATAAGTGTATTAGGAATTTGGTGGAAAGGAAGGATTAGTTATGCCCCAATGATTTCATTCAGACCTTCAATCACGGACTCTAATTCTTCATCTGAGGCTGACCCGATTTTCTTTCCTAAACGCTGCGTTAACAGCACTCGAATCTGGCTAATTTTTACCCAGGATTTTTTTGGTAACTTTGAGTCTGACAGTTCGAACGTCAGAGGGAAACTCGCGCCCGGTTGTTGGCTGGTCAGGACGACGGCGATGACTGTGCCGGAACTAGCATTAAAAACATCCTGGCTCAATACGAGGACGGGTCGAGAGCCTGATTGTTCGTGACCTTGCGTCGGGTCAAGATTCGCCCAAACAATATCGCCTCTTAGTATTCTGGCCATTCACCCACCTCAGATGCCAAGCCAATATCAGCCAAAGATTGTTCTTCGGACTTATCCAATTTGGCGCATTCACGGGCGAGCCGATTCCTATCAAGGCGAGAAACTTTTTCTGCGACGGCTGATTGAATCGCCTGGCTACGATTGGAAAAAACACGCTCTTTCACAAGAAAGTCAACTTTCTTAAGTAATACGGATTCAATAGAAATAGTTACTTTTGCAACACTCATGAAATAGTAATACCATTAGTCATACTTACCGTCAACGTTAACTTTTGACTTGAATTGAACTTGCTACAGCAATTCTTCGATGTAGAAATTCGTCATTTACTGATCGGAGGAACGATCCAAACATTGTAAGCAAATCGTTCTATCTTGCCCCCAAATTTCACTTTGAACGCTTGAGATTCATTTTCACGAGACTCGATCCGTTCCCATTTTTCGTTATTGAAATCTCGTTTCCAGATTTTCACTACCGTTCGAAGTGGAATTGGCGTAACCGTTATAGTCGAGGTTTCCACAAATCTTACTTCATCGGGCTTTTGATTTTTGATGTCAATGCCGATGCTCGAAAACGCTTCTTCAAGGCTCTGACGCACAATGATCCGATTGCTGTTGCCTGATCCCACTGTAATTCGATGGCTCTCGCGAAAGCCACTTTGAAAAAGGATCGGTTTATTCTGATAAAACCAAATACCAAGTTTTACATTCGAGATTTTGTAGACCTGAAAATAATCAGGAACGTTTGCAATGGTAATTGGAAGGTTGATCTTTTGCCTGGTAATGGCTCCAGCTTGATTTGGTTTCCGCAAAATTGTTTCTATCTCAGCTGGTGATTTTCCGACGAGTCCTGAAAGATAGACTACGGGCTTGGCAGGAGTTTGTGCATAAACATTTGCGATCAGCGCAAATGCAATGATCAAAACGTTCGCGACAAAATTTCGTATACTCATAATTTATAGGTCTCCAAGAGAATTAAAGCAGTCTTCGACATGATTAACAGGATTGACGGGATAAGAAATAACAACACAAATCAGGGTTTCGAAAATCCTGTACATCTTGTAAATCCTGTCTATTCACCTCTGAACACTTATGACGATTAGTTTTTCTTTTCAAATTTTTTGTCCTTAATATTTTCGTTCAATTTCACTTTGCTGATTTTCAATTCTTCGAGAATTTGGTTATTACTGGCTTTGCGAATGACGTAGGGGAAATAAACATTTCCGACCTGTTTATAATCTTCGAAGAAAACTCTAACGTCCATCATTTTTGGTTCCGCTTCGGCGACATCCGTAACGTCCTGACGCCTCGGAGCCATTGTTTGATAGGCATAGCCAACCAGCCGATGCGATTTTTGATCTACGAAAATCCAGAAATTGAAATCTTCCTGCCCGGTGACGCGCACAATATCGGCTTTGCTTTCCTTGGTCGGAATTTCGTTCTCGTACAGGTAGGACAATTTTTGATTCAATGGTTCTGCCAGCAGGAAAGAAATCATCAAGTAGGAATAATCCAACTTGATGGTTTTGAGCATCGCGGGATTATTTCCAAAACTCCCACCGCTTGGACGTTGCCCTCCGCCCATTGGAGCCATACCACCGTCGCCGCCACCGCCTCGTCCTCCTCCTCTTCCACCGCCTCCTCCACCACCAAAACCACCTCCACCACCGCCCGCGCCTCTTCCACCGCCTCCACCTGCCCCGCCGCCGTCAGCGCCGCCAACTCCTCCGAAGCCTCCGCCTGCATCGGCTCCGCCGCCACCGCCCATTGCCAATTCGTTGCGCTTAAAGCTTGACCAGGCATCTCCGTCGTTAACGCATTGCAATAAATCTCCCTGCATCGTCGAAGAGGTTCGCAGGTATTTTCCGGGCAATACCATCTCGATTTTCAAGTCGCCCTGCGCCGGACGTCCCATCAAAGTCGCAGTAAATTTCCCCTGCATCGTCAAGCTCTGGACGGCTTTGAGATTCGCTTCGCCGCCTAACGCTTCACGCGCTTGTTTGATAATGTTTTGGGCTTTGACTTCATTGGCATCCTGCGCAAACGCGATAGATGCCAGGCATAAACAACCTAGAAAAAGCAGGAAGTGCTTCATAAAATTCTCCATTATTTTCTGAATTTTGGGAACAAACTTTTGAATTAATTCGGCCTGCGCAGTTCAACTTTCATCACACCATCAATCTGGCTCAGATCACGAATTAATTCAGATTGCATTTCGAGGCTGCGCAACCTGATATGATAAATGTATTCCATCGCGTTTCCCTGCTTCGCCATTGAAGTCCCGAAGAGTTGCGAACCTTCGAAGTATTTTTCAAAAACTGTCGTCAACAGCAGCTCCGGCTTGAGACCTAAGCCCAGATTGACAGCCAGGATAAACGATAATTCAGCCACGCCGCGCGACGAAGACCGCGTCTGCATGACGTAAGCCGCCACACCTGTCACGATGGAACCAACAATGGCTACATTCAAATGTCCGGCTCCGATGGCCATTCCGACAACTACGGTAAAAATCACAAAAGCCGTGTCTCGGGTGTCCTGCACTACAGTGCGAAAACGAACAATGGAAAGTGCGCCAACCAGACTAAAAGCGCGGGCGACATTGTTGCCGATGACCTGTGTACTCATCGCAATCACAATCGTCATCAGCACCAAAGTCGCCATAAAACTTTGCGCTGGAAATTCATCACGGCGATGCGTCCAACGATAAATTCCAGCGACGATCATCCCGAAAACAAAGGCCAGAACAAGTCGCAGCACTAAGACCGGAATCGACACATCGGTTCCGTTTTCAACGACGCCTTGCAACCAGGACTCCATTAATGATTCTCCTTGGGTTTCGGAGCAGAATTCGGGACATCCTGAAATTGTCGTGGAGCGCGCATTGGCTGCGGTGGCGGCATTAATTTACTGAAGCCGTCATTCATTTCTTTCTCATCAAGGGCGGAATTTTTATCAGCATCGGATTCAGAAAATTTCGCTTTTGTGAAGTTGAAAAATTCATCTTTTGAAATGCTCTCATCTGTGTTGGTATCGGCCTGCCGAAACAAATTCGTCCCCAACATATTTCCGGGGCCGAAGCCGCGCATACCTCCTGGCATCGCAGGCATTCCAGGCGGAGGAGGGATAATATTACTTAGCTCGTTCGTCACTTCTTCGAGATTCAATTTTCCGTTTTTATCTTTGTCGGCATTCGTGAAAAAAAGCTGCGCAGAATTTTCGTATTCAGCTTTCGAGGCTGATTTATTGGCGTCTTTGTCCATCGCCTTCATCAATTCGGGGGCGAGCATTTCACCCATATTCATCCTCACTAAACCACCGCCGCCCATCATCCGGTTTTGTGGGATGTAACCTTCTTTCTTTCCAGCCAATTGCAGTTCAATATTTTCAGCCCGTTTCACAACGAAATCTTTCAAGACAGGAGCGTTCATTCCCATTCCGCCACCTCGCCGTTCAACGCCAGCATTTCCGTCCGGCATCGGGCGCGGACGAAAGCCCATATTTCGCGCATCTTCCGGCTCGCTCGCAATCGCTTCCGACGTAACTTTTTCAAGCGCGGAAATCTGTGCCTGAAGCTTGGCAGGATTCATCGCGCCCTTCACGAGTTGCTGCAAATAGCCACGATATTTTTGTTTATATTCTTCAATTTCTAAAATCTTTTCGATCAATTTATTACTGCCCGAATGCGGATGCGTGATGCTCAAATTTGTCTGTTGATCTCCGCCGCCTGCCATCCCGAATCCACCTAGCGCCATATTCAAATCCCACGGAATAAAATTAATTTTATTGTTCGCAGGATTGAGGTACATATAAAAGTTGTGCCCCATACTAAGGAAGCTGTCGAGATTTGAAAGCGCAGCATTTCCCGCTAAAAATCTAAGGAACTCGTCCACGTCGAGATATGATTCAATGCCCTTTTTGAACTCGGCTCCTTCGACCTGATTGAAGAATTTCACAAAGGCGATCATCTGCTTTTTCGCCTTCTCACCCTCGACTCCTTTATGTCCGGATTTTGGATCGTATCGGTCTTTATAAGAATCCCAATTATCGCCCTGATATGGCAAACCGTTGGAGCCTTCCGGCTTCACCAGAAGCCCATTATCATTGCCGAAATGAATGTTTAAAAACTTCCTGTCCACCTGTTCGACCATTGTGTACAAACCTATGTATTGCTTGTCATATTTGTCTGGAATGGTCAGAAATAATTTCACAAATGCGGTGCGCGCGTACGGCACATTCAGCTGACGAAAAATATCGTAGGAGAGAGCTTCGCGAATCTGTGAAGGATCAGCAAAATTATTGCTAAAGTTCAGCGTAGTTTGCCCGAATAATTTGCCGTCTTTGACGTATTGATCAAAATCAAATTTGAACGGACGCTTTAAAGAATTCTGTGAAGAAGCGTAAGAGGAATTTCCCTTGTATCGGATGCCAGCGTCTTTGAAGGCTTTCCCGTCAATCTCTACATCTCCGTGAACATATTCGAATTCAAACCCAAATTTTCCTGGCGCATTTCCTGGCCCTCCTCCGACAATCACGACTCTTTGTCCGCCGCCATTGCCACCGGGAAATGGCATCATCGGCCCTCCCTGGCGCGCCGGAGGTTGCGCCTTATCCCAATTCTCCTTCGTCATTTTTAAGTGGACACCAATGACCTTATCAAAGCCGAATAATGAGGCGGCCTCATCGGATTGCGCCTTGCTTTGCGCCAGTGCGGAACAATGAAAAATGAGACTTAAAGCCAGCAATAATACTGTTTTATTCCAACTGCGAATACACATGAGCATTTCCTTTAGATTAAAAAATATGCCTGGAGTGACATGTTGCCTTTTTACAGACAGTCTAAAAGACGGGTAGGAAGTGAAAAAAGATACGATAAATTATGAAATTGAACGCTTTGAAGCTTTGACAGCAACAACTTTTTTTGGCTTGGATGATTTCGTGGCGATCTTCGAAGTGAGCTTTGTTGTAAGCTTCGTAGTAATCATGGATTTTGCGCCATTAGATTTATAGTACTGCTCCACACGTTTACTCAATGTATTGCGATGAATCCCCAGGGCCAGCGCTGCTTTGGATAAATTATTGTTATGGCGATCCAGCATTTTCAAGATAAAACGTTTTTCAAATTCCTGCATGGCTTCATCGAATAAAATCCCGCCATTAATTAATTTTGCGATCAACTGCTCCATTTCCTGGTTCATAAAGTTTTCCCATCCTTCCACAGTTCAGCTTTTAGATTTTTCCCCGTCAATAATTGATATGCTTCAAAATATTTTTCGCTCGTCGCTTGAACAATTTCGGCGGGTAATTCAGGCGCGGGCGGAGTCTTATCCCAATCCAAAGTTTCTAAATAATCACGCACAAATTGCTTATCGAATGAAGCCTGAGACTTGCCCGGATCATAATTTTCCGCTGACCAAAACCGGGATGAATCAGGTGAGAGCGCTTCATCAATCCAGATAATGGCACCGTTTTTCAGGCCGAATTCAAATTTTGTATCACAAATAATGATTCCGCGAGTTGCTGCATACTCTGATGCTTGTTTGTAAATATCTAGGCTAATCGCTTCTAACTTTTTGGTCAATGATTCACCTAACGCCATTGCCATTTCTACCGGAGAAACATTGATGTCGTGTCCCTGTTCAGATTTTGTCGCTGGCGTAAAAATCGGCTCCGGTAATTTTGCCGACTCAACCAAACCTGTCGGCAATTTATGACCGCAAACCATTCCTGTTTGGACATAATCTTTCCAACCTGAGCCTGCCAGGTAACCGCGAACTACACATTCAAACGGAACTACATCAGCCGCAACAGTGAGCATCGCTCTCCCGTGAAGCTGAGCCTTACTTTCATCAGACAAAATTGATTTTAGCTCGTCAGGAAATTCTTCAATGTCGCTGGAAATTAAATGATTTGGAACCAAATCTGCAAATTTAGTGAACCAGAATTTCGAGATTTGTGTGAGCACGGCTCCCTTGCCGGGAATTGCGTTTGGCAGAATACAATCAAAAGCGGAAATTCGATCGGATGCGACGATCAGCAATTGTTCAGCACTCACACGGTAAACGTCTCGCACTTTGCCTGTTCGCTCTAGTTTTAATTCAGGAATTTGTGAATTTGTCATCGCGGGCGAATTTTCTGACGTGTTTGCTCGTATGATATTTGACAAAAAAACCTCTCAATCAAGTGAATGCCGCCGCCTTCGATCATGAATTATTGCCGTGAATCGAAACTATAGTGTTTGAATACTTATGAAGTTTCCGCATTATTTGCCCGACGCCTGAGCTTGTCAAGGGGCGGGGGAAGGTGGCCGGTTGCCGGTGGTTGGTGGTCGGCAAACTTCTCGAAACTCGAAACTTAAATCTTGAAACTGCCTTCTACCGACCACCAAACACCGACTACCGGCCACCTTCCCCAAAGATACTTCTTGCTCTTGTGCGCGTTAATCATTTATTATCCATATGTTTGCTGGCTTCTCAGGCTCACGGGAGTCATTTTGATGATTATTTTGTTTGCTACGAGGTCAAAATGCCAAAGACTGAACTTCAATTGGATACCATGTCAGAAGAATTAATTTCCGCTACGCCATCCGCGTTAATCGCTCCTATTCCACAAGGCAAATTACTGATTGTTGAAGACGATCAGAATATTCAACGAATGATTGCCGATTATTTTAAACATGTCGGCTTTGACGTCGTCACCGCCAGTGATGGCGAAGCCGGTATTAAAGCCGCGCTGGATGAAAAGCCAGATGCTTTAATTCTGGATGTCATGCTGCCAAAAACCGATGGCTTCAGCGTCTGCCGTCACATTCGTGAACGCAATCCTTCCCTGCCGATTTTGATCTTGACTGCCAAAGACGATGTCGTAGACAAAGTCTTAGGCCTTGAAATGGGAGCCGATGATTACATCACGAAACCTTTTTCCTTACGCGAACTCGAAGCCCGCCTGAAAAGCGTCCTGCGCCGCATGCGCGCTAAATCAAAAGACGAGGACGAAGGGGATCAGTCTCCGATTTTACGCGGTGATCTCAAAATCATCCCCGGTCGTCGCGAAGTCACGATCAAGGGCAAATTTGTAGATTTAACGCCGAAAGAATTTGAATTGCTGCAACTTTTTGCTTCGCATCCGGGACGCGTGTATTCCAGAAAATATTTGCTCGAAAATATTTGGGATTACACATACGGTGGCTACGACCGTACGATTGATTCCCACATCAACCGCCTCCGCGCCAAGATCGAAGAAGACGCGGAAAATCCGAAAATGATTATGACGGTCTGGGGCGTAGGCTATAAATTTGCGGATGAGAATGAACCGCAGGATTAATCAGAAAAAATTGTTTGTGAAATAACAGGGCTGCTTCGGCAGCCTTTTTATTTCTTAGTGCGACAATATTTTGGTTAGAAATAGTCAAGAGGTATAAAAATATGCCGTGGCGAGTTGTAGAAAGAAGAATCGGTCGAGCTGGTGGAATTAAACAACGAACTGAACGACAACGCGGGTGGAATCGAAAATATGGCGAGGATGCATGGGCCGTCGGCTACTTGATTGACGGCGAGTTTATATTGCAAGAAGATGCTCTTGAAACGATTTATTTCAGCAGCTATGAGCAACATTTTTACCAACACCCAAATGATCTTAATGAATTGATTCAGACGGCCAAATTGCTTCGGAATCCACATGCTGAAGCAACTACCGGAGTTGATTTACAAGTACCTGCTATTTTGGATTATCTCAAAAGAAATAATTTATCTTTGAAAGGAAATGAGGTTGTAGATATTGGTTCCTGGGAGGGACAATCTTCTCATGCTATCAGCATCCGACTTAGCCCATTACATATTAAAGTTGTAGGAAATCAAAAGATGACTTTAGAAAAATTTTGGCAGGAGAAAAAATGTCTTGCAAGCTGGGATGAAGAAAATTAATTCGCCTTCATTACTTTTCGTTTCATCCTCTATGACAATTCAGAAGCAACAAAATTCAATCGCTTAATATGACTTCGATTACGTATTTAAAAGGCGACGCCACTTCCCCACAAGCCAAAGGCAATAAAATTATTGCCCACATCTGTAACGATCTAGGCGGCTGGGGAAAAGGCTTTGTTCTCGCAATTTCTGCGCGATGGAAAGAACCTGAAGCTGCTTATCGCCTCTGGCATCGTGAACGAGCAAAAAACGATTTCGGACTTGGCGCGATTCAAATTGTTCAGGTTGAAAAGTATAGTTGGGTTGCCAATATGGTTGCACAAAAAGGAATAAAAACTGGAGGCAAAGGTGTCCCCATTCGATACGAAGCGGTTGAGAAATGCCTAAGCCAATTGGAGCAGGAAGCAAAATTAATTGATGCTTCTATTCACATGCCTCGGATTGGATGCGGGCTTGCAGGTGGCAAATGGTCACTGATCGAACCGTTGATTGAAAAGACCTTGTTAGGGGAAAAAATTCCAGTTTTTGTTTATGATTTTGATTAATTTTCGCACTATCGCTTCTGCTTCGGATCCAACCATTCCCGCAATGCATCGCCCACAAAATTAAACGCCAGCACCGTTAACATCACCGCAATCCCCGGGAAAATTAACAGGTGCGGAGCGTCTCTCAAAAACGGACGCGCATCGTTGAGCATTGATCCCCAGCTTGGTGTCGGAGGCGGTACTCCTAAACCTAAAAAACTAAGGCTCGCTTCGGAAAGTACCGCGCCTGCCATCCCAAGACTAGCCTGGACGATCAACGGTTGAATTGCATTCGGTAAAATATGCCGTATTAAAATTCTAAAATCACTTGTCCCGACGGCTCGTGCGGCGGTCACGAAATCGTATTCACGCACTTTCAAAACCTGTCCGCGAATCAATCGGGCATAACCAACCCAGCCAATAATCGAAAGCGCAAAAATTAGATTTCTTAAGCTCGGCCCCAGAAACGCTACCATCGCAATTGCTAATAACAGGCTGGGAAATGCGAGAAAAACGTTGAAAAGAAATCCTGAGAAAAACCTATCTATCCAGCCACCGTAATATCCTGAAACTGCGCCGATCATCATCCCTATCAACGCGGAAATCAGGACGACCAGGACGCCGACTTCCATCGAGACGCGCGCGCCGTGCATGACACGTGAGAGGATGTCACGGCCTAAATCATCCTGCCCCAGCCAATGATCGCTCGCGGGTTTCATTCGATCTTCACGGGACTGTCCCGGCTTCGCAGGATTTTGCAGGCGTGGATCGTACGGCGCAATCAACGGCGCGAAAAGCGCGATAATAAAAAAAAGCACGATGACGATGAGTCCAAATTTTCCAAGTCTGTTCATGAGAAATTAGTTAACAGTAAATAGTTAACAGTAAATAGTTAACAGTGAATAGTAAGAGAGTGCTAACGCAACATGTCTGTTGGCTGTTAACTGCTCCCTGTTAACTGTCTTCCTTATTCAACTTTAATTCGTGGATCAAGCAGACGATACGCGAAATCCGTTAAGACGTTCGCGACAATGTAGGTTAAGGCAATCATCAAAATACAACCTTGCACCAGCGGATAATCGCGAGAATTGATGGAGTCTACGGTGAGACGCCCAAGTCCGGGCCAGCTAAAAATTGTTTCCGTAATAATCGCTCCGGCGAGTAAGACGCCGAACTGCAATCCGAGGACGGTGACGACGGGAATTAATCCGTTTTTCAAAACGTGTTTGTAAATGACTTGTCGCTCACTTAAGCCTTTAGCACGAGCGGCGCGGACATAATCTTCGCCTAATTCTTCGATGACGCTGGAACGTACCATCCGGGTCAGAATCGCAGCTAATGCCGCTCCCATCGTCACGGCGGGCAGCACTAAATATTCAGGGCCGCCGCGTCCGGCAACGGGAAACCAATTCAACTTGATCGCGAACAAATAAATCATCAACGGGCCAAGGACAAAGCCCGGGGCGCTGATACCGAGCAATGAAATCACGGAAGCGATGTTGTCAATAATTTTCCCCTGATTGCTACCAGCGGTAACTCCCAGTGGAATCGCAATCAAAATTGCCACGAATAATCCCGCCAGCGCTAGCTGAATTGTCGCTGGATAACGACCAAGAATTTTTTCAAGTACCGGCTCATTTGTAACTAAGCTTGTCCCCAGATCGCCTTGAAATAATCCTTTCCAATAATTTAAATATTGCTGTGTCAGCGGCAGGTCAAGCCCTAATTTGTGCTTCAATTCGGCAACTTGTTGTTCAGTCGCGTTGTCGCCCAAAGCATTGCGTACGGGGTCGCCCGGTACGATATGAATTAACAAAAATACCAATGTCACAACTGCCCAGACAACGGGGAGGACAAAGACTAATCTCTTGAGCAAAGCAAGCAGGATTTGCATAGCCGTGATGGTAACAAAGAAGCGTTTATCGGGCTAGAGCGTACCGAATGAATCGTGCTGAATTGAAACGAATTTGACAACGTTCATGGTGCATCGCTATAGTGCCTGAATGCCGTATCCAATGAATGCCAGTGATGGCAAAAAACCACGCATCAGAAGTACCACGATCTTAGCCGTCCGTCGTGATGGCAAAGTCGTGATCGCCGGAGATGGTCAGGTCACGATGGGTGATACGATCATGAAGTCTGGCGCGAAAAAAGTCCGCCGTCTCTACAATGAAAAAATTGTGGCAGGTTTTGCCGGTGCGACGGCTGACGCGTTCGCGCTCTTCCAGCGCTTTGAAATCAAGCTGGATCAGTACCACGGTCAGCTCAGTCGCGCTGCCGTTGAATTAGCCAAAGACTGGCGCACAGATAAATCCATGCGCAGCCTCGAAGCGTTATTATTGGTCGCCGATCACACTTCGACCTTGATTATTTCAGGAACTGGTGACGTCATCGAACCGGATGATGGCATTGCTTCGATTGGCTCTGGTGGCCCATACGCATTGTCGGCGGCGCGTGCGCTGGTCAGGCATTCTAATTTATCTGCACGTGAAATTGCACAGGAAGCAATGATGATTGCGGGTGAAATTTGTGTTTATAGCAATACAAATTTAGTAATTGAAGAAGTGTGAAGATAGATGCTGGATGTTAGATATTAGATGCTGGAAGTGTCGCGAAGCATCCGCTCCTAACATCAAACATCTAGAATCCAACATCGAATTTTTATGGTTATTTACCTTTCAGGCGAAATTGAAGAAGAAGTAAAACTGGACGATTTAACTCCTCGTCAAATCGTCACCGAACTCGACAAGCACGTCGTGGGACAAGTTGCGGCGAAACGCGCCGTGGCGGTCGCGCTCCGTAATCGCATTCGCCGTCAAAAATTACCTCCCGATATGGCGCAGGATGTGATGCCTAAAAACATCATCATGATTGGCTCCACCGGAATCGGTAAAACAGAAATCGCTCGCCGTCTGGCGCGGCTTTCGTCTTCTCCTTTCTTAAAAGTTGAAGCTTCAAAATTCACCGAAGTCGGCTACGTCGGACGCGATGTGGAATCCATGATTCGCGACCTCGTAGAAATTTCGATTGAATTAGTTCGTGAAGAAAAAGCTGAAGAAATCGCCGATAAAGCGGAGCAAAATGCTGAGGAACGCGTCCTTGATTTATTATTACCGAACGCTCGTTCCTCAGAAATTGATCAAATTGAAAGTACAGAGACAGCCGTCGCCGAAGCCCAGAATCGAACCCGTGAAAAATTACGACAACAGCTTCGCGAAGGCCGACTGGATTCTCGAATTGTCGAGTTAGAAGTCCGCGATAAAAGCTTTCCTGCCTTCGAAATCATCAGCAATCAGGGCGTCGAAGAGATGGACATCAACATCAAGGATATGCTGCCGGGGATGTTTGGCAATCGAACTAAAACCCGCAAAATGCGCGTTGATGAAGCGCTCGAATATTTAATTTCCGAAGAAGAATCAAAGCTCGTAGACATGGATGCCGTGGCGCGAATCGCGCTGGATCGTGTCGAAACCCACGGGATTATTTTCCTTGATGAAATTGATAAAATTGCCGGACGCGAAGGCGGTCACGGCCCCGATGTTTCGCGTGAAGGCGTCCAACGCGACATCCTGCCGATTGTCGAAGGGACGACCGTGAATACGAAATACGGAATGGTTCGTACCGATCACATTTTGTTTATCGCCGCCGGAGCTTTCCACGTTTCCAAGCCATCTGATTTAATCCCCGAATTGCAAGGACGCTTCCCGATCCGCGTCGAACTTCAACCGCTGACCATTGACGATTTCAAACGTATTTTGACGGAACCGAAAAATGCATTATTGAAGCAATACACCGCATTAATGGATACCGAAGGAGTGAATCTCGAATTCACCGACGACGCGATTCAATCACTCGCAGAATTTGCCTTTAAGGTAAACGAAACTACGGAAGACATCGGTGCGCGTCGCCTTCATACAATTCTCGAAAAAGTGCTGGACGAAATTTCGTTTGAAGGCTCTGATCTAACTGAAAAAAATCAGGTCATTGATGCCAAATACGTTGATAAAGAATTAGCCGACATTGTCAAGAATGAGGATTTAAGCCGCTACATTTTATAACGTAGCGTGAACTGTTAGTTCACGCCGTTTCCATTTGAAGAACTTCT
>JAYTCQ010000104.1:0-7901 GCA_043736395.1 Blastocatellia bacterium
CCCTTACTTCGTGCAGGCTTCTGCATTACGACAAAAAGGCCTCAACATCATAAAAGAGTTGAGGCCTTTTGTTTTTTGAAAATCTAATGCTTCGATTAAAGAGCTGGCAAGGTCAGTTCCTGACCGACCTGAATGTTATCAGGATTATCCAGAATATCGGTATTCGCATTGAAGATTGAATGATACTTACCTGCATCGCCATAAGCGTGCTTGGCAATCTTTGACAAAGTGTCACCGGATTGAACGTTGTACTTGGTAGCGCCCACCGTGATGTTAGGATTGATGTCGCCATAAGCCGAATCAACAGCTTTCACAGCATCCCAGATTTCATTCTTGGCATGCTCAGAAGGCACAGTACCTTCGAGGTACAATTTGTCACTGTCAATATGTAAGTGAGCAACGTTGAGACCAACATTTTCACCGACACCTAAAACCGAACTATATTTTGCTTTCAAAGCTTCTAATTCTGCCATATTCAAATCCTCCTCAGTAAACTAGCCAAACGGCTAGAAGGGTTCTTTTGTGTAAAAGAATCGTAGCCGAAGCTACTCATCAAAACTTGTATATAAAGCACATCTCACGTTGGAATGACGCTGGGGAGTCTACACAAATGAATCAATGATTGCAATCTTCAAGATGAAAAGCTGGGATCGAAGCAAAACCTTTTCTGCTCCGATCCCAGCCGTGATTTTTCATTCTCAGAAGCAGCTACGTTTAGCTATAAGTTCGCTGCCAGGTATTCGCGATTGTCTGTACGCTTGTAGTTCCAAACAAAACGGTACGTCCTGATCCAGGAAGTGATGCTCCCGAAGTAGTAGACGGAAAGAATGGAGGCGTTACAACGCTATTTGTAAATCTGGGATCGAAATAGCGATTGGTTTTATGACCACCACTGATCGTTGGGACACCTCTTGTAACCGAACGACTCCCTCGCAAAGTCATTACCGAAGTGCTTGTGCAGGATGAGCAATCAGTTGTCCAACCACCAGTATCCGTGGCAGTTGAACTATTAAAGATAGCCATAGCTGCATCCACTGTCATACTCTTGTTTCCACTTTCAGAGTAGGTTGAACTCGGTCGCCAAACAATCTTCCCTGAATTCGTAAACAGTCCCAACACATTTTTCGGCGTATATCCGTTCGCGTACGCTTTAGGCGTACCTGTCGGAGTTAATGCTGGTTCCTCGTAGATAACACTTCCTGTTACTTCTATATCCGAAGTAGAAGTAATTGTAAGTGAAGTATTTTTTGAAATTGCAGCAGGTACAGTACCACTCGAAGCAGCTGGACCATGAAGGCCTGAAATTGAGCCATTTACAAAAAGCGAGGCGCCTGGCTTAAATTCCGATGACACTCCGCTGGATTTATCAATTGGGACACCATCATAAGATTGGGTCACTCCTCCTTTGGAAATAACCGTTTGACCGATTGAAGTGGCAGTTGGTGGCGTAATTGTTATAGTGGTAGTGCCTGTTGATTGTGTGATCGCATAAACTTGCGATGGGCCACTAATACTCAATTTTAGTTCAGTTACATTTCCCTTGACGTAAATCCCGCCTCCGGTAATTGAAGTTCCACCGGAAGTTGGAAGATAAACTCCATCTGCAATCGTAGTTGGGTTCACTTCAGCTGGTGCAGTATTATTAACGCTTCTCAAAACTGCCACCAGATTATCTTTTGAAGGTTGCGCGGATGTAAAGGTCGTGTCCACAAATCCCGTCGAGTTTAATACTGTCAATTCTTGTGAAAATGAATTGGCAGGAGGGGCTTTTACTACTGTATTCGTGTAACCACTATTCACGGTCATTCCAGTTCTGGGATTCGTATTTGTACCGATACTGCTTACAGAATAAGAAGTACTATTGTGAATATAGTTGGTTGCTGCCTGTGTTACAGCACCTTGAAAGGTTACTGAATTTGAGGAGCTAAACCTCATTGATTCGTTAGAATGAACTTTTCCCTGAAAGGTACCCGCACTCCACGTTGATGCTGTAGGCCACTTATCCAGAAACGTCCCAAACTCACTAAACGATTGAGAAGGAGGTATTGGAGCAGAACCGTTATTGATCGTTGCCTCAAGAGTTGCGCTAATCATCCCGATTTCAACAGCCCTTGCTTCAGCTCTATTGAGTGTGCCGCTCGCCACTTGATTATTTCCTGTTGACGTAATGGTGTAGCGATAAAGACCTGTTGCTGATGCGACTTTTGTTGAAAAATCCATCGGTACTTTCACGAAAGCAGCGTTTTGCCGCACCTCTTGAAGATCAACTATTCCCGTATTCGAGCTACTGATAAACTCCACGTTAATTACAACATTAAATCCTGCATTCGTGAGAGCAGGAATTCGCCGTACAACTTCTGTACCAGCCGCTGTTGCAGCTGAGCCATTTACTCCAAGCAGGCTGCTATTGGAGATGATATTAACCAGTTGCGAAGAATCAACAGTAGCGATCTGATAATTGACTCCCTGGTCAGTAATTGTTCTGGTGCTGTAATTTAGAGTTGTACTATCCCCTAAAGCCTTAATCCTGTTATTTAATTCTCTTCTGATTGCTTCACGAGCAAGTCCAATACCAGCATCTGCGGCATAAAAAGCCTGCTCGTTTCTCCTAAAACCACCAGAGAGTGCGGCCTCACCTGTCGAATTAAATAGGACTGCCAGCCCCATGCTCGTACAAAGCATCAAAGCCATCATGGTTACGACAAGGGCCATTCCCTGTTCTTCGTTATTCTTCTTACTTTTAATTTTAATTAACTTTTTCATATGCCTGCCAATGTCTGAATGAACACTTTCATCCTTACCGATTTGGGACAAATCCAGGTAATGCCAGATTACGCGGAGTGACGTCGAAGGTATCAGAAATAAAACGTTGCCCTTGTTTATCTATGTCCATTCCCATTTGCGTTCGTGCCGTGAGTGTTACTTGAACAGAGCGAATTAAGGCTCGATTATTAACATCAGATTTCAAGATTTGATCTTCCCATGCAGATGACTCAAAGACTCCCGTGGTAGAATTTATCCTCTCGGTTTTATACTTCAACTGAAAGTCAGTAATGCCACGAGCGATGGTCACCCAGCCGGAATTATTTCGATTCCTCTGAAATTCACGAGATGCGACTAACAAGCGATATTGTATAACTTCGTCAATTTTGGCGATTCGTAAAGAGTTCGAGGTAGGCGTATTATGAGTTATATCCCAGAAGCTTGTAGCTTGCCCGTCAAAATTCAATCCCTTCGCTATCGGAGTAATCACTTTCCCACCAGTAATAGTTACCACAGGATTTGAGGTCAGATTAAGTCTAAAGGGACGGAACTCAGCATAATCAGAAATGTCTACTGAATTATCTTGCGGTTGAGCTACCGTATACAATAGATAATCCCCACTGGTGAAATCGACAATAGGAGTAGCCGTTGTAATTGTAGGAGTAGCTCCCGTCGGCGGCACTGTGACATCGACTGGTGTAAACACTGTGGGTGAACTGCCAAACATAACCATCAGAACATCAGGATTCGTTCCACCATCTATACCTGCAAGAGGACCAAGAAAACCAGGTATCCCGGCTCCTGCGGCTTGAATATCACGTGAAATTAAGTCAGCAGCGGCACGAAAATTTTGATTCAATTCACTTCTTGCCCCCTCAACCACAAACGATTGCTGCCCCTTTCTCATAAGTGAAAAGACAACCCCTGTCAAAATCATTGTTAATGTCATGGCAAGCACCATTTCGATCATACTGAATCCGGATTGTCTTTTTTTCTGTTTCATATTTTTGAGTTAAGTTGAAATGGCTACTAAGTACCCGTACAAAATTATTCTGGTATTTTGAATCTATAGCAACCTTAATTTACAGAGATTGCGGTAATTTTTCACCCTATAACAATTTTGCGCGGGTACTTAGCTATTTGATGGAGTACGAATTGTGGACAACGTGGCAGTTTCAACTTCGGGTCCAGCACCAGTCGCACCACTGCCTTTCAAGGCAGCTTTGGTTGCCTCAACTCTGACCGTGATAATTCTCATCCCTGGATAGGCTGTAGTTCCGGCTATCGGATTACCTGACGAATCATAGAGTGGAATGTTATCAGGTCGGACAATCCAGGTGGCGATGTAATCTGGAGGCTGATTTGTATCAAACGGTGTTGCTGAGATAGTCATATCACCATTTCCTCCATTTGCTGGGTCTCGATAACGTATGTAATAGTTTCTGACATAGCCAGATCCAGCAACAGCATTTGCAGCGCCCAAAAGCTGGGTTGGCGCTGTATATCTTAACGGTGCCTCTTCTATTGGGGTTGGTGCCACTTCGGTTGTGGGCAAAGGTACCGACAAAAGTTCTTCCATTACTCTTTTCGCCACCAATGATGCAACTGTGGTTTGACGTGCACTATTATTATAAAGTGCAGAAACCACAAAAAGCTGCATGACTCCCAATAGCCCAACAAGCATAATCATCGACGCGACTGCTACTTCGAGGAGAGAAAACCCGGTTTCCCTCCTCTTTTGTGTTTTTCTATTTATTTTCATCTTTGATTCCATTTCACTCACCTGCGTATCTTTTAATTAAGCAAGTGCCTGAAAAATTACTCAACAACCAGTGTCTTTCTTTCAGCGCGACTCAAAACACAGATTTGCGCTGATTATTAATTAGCCGTGGTACAACCACCTTCGCTACCTGAGCCTGAGTTCCCTGAGCCTGAGTTATTGGTTGAATCATTATCATCATAAGCACGACCAGTGCTCGATGATCCCTTCCATCCGCTATTCGACATTTTCGAAAAGCTCGCAGTACTTCCGGCACTCGATAAAGTAATTGCAGCCATCTCCCCGCTAGAGTTTCTCAAATAGACCCAATTAAAAGTACCGGGGTCAACCTTCGGAACTCCACGAGAGGTAAAAATAATTTCCCGAAGATTTGTATTTGCTGGAGTCGCCCTGTTAACCGGAAACGAACACGCTGACTTTGAATTTGATTCCTGAGAAGCCAATTGCGCAGTAGCACCAGCAGCAGCCCCATTCGCTATCAGAGTCGGTGCGCTCGAGTTATCAGGTCCTTGAAAAGTTATTCCAGCGGGTAATTGCACTAGTACTTTTCCAGTTTTTGTCGTTATACGGTTATTTGCCAGATCAACATAAACTGAATTTTCTGCATTGTCCCTGATGGCGTCGTACTTGGCTGTCTGTAAAGTCTGATTAACCTGCTGGGACACAGACTTAAGTTGATACTGTTTTGAGGTGCTAACAACACTTGGAATCGCGGCAGCACCGGCAACCAGAACTACGCCAGAGACAACTATTGTCTCCAACATTGAAAATCCTTTTTCCTTTCTCATCGTTTTATCCTCGTAAAAGAATGAACCGAAATCCATTCAGTGCTTTTTCGTTGTGGCACTCTTGATTGAGAACCATCACTATTTCTTTCCGGTGCAAAAAGAGTTTTACTAACTACTCCTTCTACATCTTTTCAATCGTTATCCTAAGCAATGGGTTTTTCAAAATACTTTCAAAAGTGTGATGTTAGACTTACTTTAAATATTTTCCGTGTCCGAACATTCCGACAGTCGTCATTTATTGTTGGCGCAATTCTGTTCCTTCAATTCGAGGTAAATTCACTAAACTACTTACATCGCTATACTTATCAAATATAATAAATTGAGGCACAAGGCTTGCAGCTCTATTTATGACTTTGGAGACTATGAAGACAAACGTTAAACACACGAAGCAGGTAGCAATTATTTTTAACCCTCGTGCGGGAAGCATTAAAGGCAATACTTCACGCATCGAGCAGCTTCGTGATGAACTTAAAAACCGTGGATTTTGCTGTGACAAGGAATTTTTGATGCCTACAACGAAGGCTGGCGAGGCGGCTGAGCTTTCTGCAAAAGCAGTCAAAATGAACGCTCACATGGTCATTGTCTGTGGCGGTGATGGGACGATTAATGAAGCTGTGCAGGGGATGGTAGGTTCATCTGTACCGCTCGCGATCCTGCCTTCAGGAACTGCGAATGTTTTGGCGAAAGAGCTTTCGCTTCCCTCTTCGCCGGAAGGATTGGTTGAGCTGATTTTACGAAATAGTTTACGTCGGATTTCAGTAGGATTAGCTTCAAACCCCGAAACGAAATGGCAGCGATATTTTCTCTTGATGGCGGGAATCGGGATTGATGCTGCCATTATCGAAACCGTAGACCCAAAATTAAAAAAGCAATTTGGCATCGCTTCTTATATCGCTGCCGGACTGAAAATATTAGTCAGCTGGAAACTGACGCCTTTCAATTTGAAGGCAAATCATCGAACCTATCCGGCGACTTTTGCGGTCATTGCTAACGCTGCGAATTATGCCGCCTGGTTCAAAATTTCTCCCGATTCAACGATGGAAAGTAGTTCATTAAATCTGTGCGCTTTTAATTCAAACAATCGTATTACTTATTTGGGATACGCGGCGATGAGCTTATTCGGAGCCCATACAAAAGCCTCAAAAGTGATTTATGAACCAATCTCTGAAATCTTCGCGGAGTCTGAAGTGCCCGTGCCCGTTCAACTTGATGGAGAATTAGTCGGACATCTCCCGATGAAATTTTCTATCGTTCCAAATGCCTTAACAGTCGTCGCGCCGTAGGAATTTATGCAATATTTTTTATTGAAATTCAGAGCCGTTTTCCTCATCACAATATTTACTTTTACTGCGACCTTTGGACAAACACCTGCGTCCTCAGCCGCGCTACCGGCTGAAGCTGTGAAGCTCAGCATCGAAGGCGCCGAAGCCAACTACAATTTGGATTACGAAACAGCGCGCGCCAAATTTGAAGAGATTCGTAAGAAGTTTCCACAGCATCCCGCCGGTGATTTATACGTCGCAAATATTGTTTGGCTGGAACATCTTTATAAACTTCGACGCCTGCAAACCGGGCTGTATCAAAACGAAAGTTTTTATGCCGGATTTGAAGGTTCTGAAGAAAAAAATGAAAAGGGAGATGCAGTTGACGCCAATGTTGATCGTACTTTCCGCGCTTTGATGACTTCTGCGAAAACCAAAGCGTTGACGATGGTGAATGCAAATCCAAGTGATCCGTATGCGAAATATTACCTTGGTTCAATCTATAGTATTCTCGCGGCGTACGAGGCATCAACAGCGCGAAAATTTTTCTCAGCTCTCCGCAATGGCTCCAAAGGCGTAGATGCGCATCAACAAGTTCTCAAGCTCAAACCTGATTACTTCGAAGCTTATTTATCAGTCGGATTGTATGAATATATCGTGGGGAATTTGCCGTTTCCAATCAAAGCGCTCGCCGCAATGGGAGGCGTTCGCGGCAATCGTGAACGCGGCATTCAGCAATTAAAATCAATCATTGAAAATCGAGCATCCAATGCGGACGATGCTCGAGTTTTGCTGATTGGCGTGTATCAAAACGAACATAAACCCGCCGAAGCGCTTCCCTATTTGAAAGAATTTACAGCCCGCTATCCGCGCAATTATTTATTCAAATTGGAACAGGCAAACGTCTTCGTTCGGCTCAATAAACAGGACGAAGCAGCGAAAACTTATGAAGCGTTAATTGCCGAAGCCAATGAAAAAGCTCCGGCGGCGAAGGTGATTGATTTGATCAGATTTCAGTACGCGGAAATGCTGGCGAAAAATTCTCAGCTTGAAAAATCATTAGAACAATATTTAGCAGCTGCGAAGGAACCAAGTGCAGAACCTGGATTGAAAACGATTGCCATGCTTCGCGCGGGACAAAATTTGGATGTCTTAAATCGGAGGGCTGAAGCTGTTGCGCAATATAAATTAGTGCTGGCGCGTCCTAAAGTATATGACTCGCACGATCAGGCAAATAAAGGGCTGAAGAAATAAATGCAGAAGCCCGCACGCAGTAAGGGCGACATTTCATAATGTAAAAGCGCCCTT
>JAYTCQ010000105.1:0-6285 GCA_043736395.1 Blastocatellia bacterium
CCCTTACTGCGTGCGGGCTTCTGCATTTTAGTTTACACCTGCGACATCATGATCGAACGACTGGCAGAAGCTTTCATATTTTGCCCATGTTTATAAGCAGCAATTGCTTCTCTAATCGTTTGGCTGTCTGCTTTCAAAGCCAGTGTCAGCTTATCGGCTTCTTTGATAAATGCTTCAAACTCACGATAAGACATGCGGCTAATCAGTTGTAGGCGATCTTTGATGGAGTGCATTTTAAAAAGCTGTGTTAACAGTAAATATGGATGCGCCCACATTTCATCGCTCAGGTTAACAATATTTTTTCGTTCCTGCGGATATAGCGATTCCAGAAAACTGGTTCTCAGCGTCATCCAAAACGCCTGAATTTCATATTCATCGTGTTCAGATTTTGAGATAAAATTCTGACCTCTCGGTAAGTAAAACAGATCATCGAAATTTTCTTCAGCGGTAAATCCATGTATACGATTGACGTCTTTCAGAACTTGTAAATCAAGGTTCAGCGAAACAGCTTGACGAAGCTTGATCACGCGATCAATTTTTGAATCAGGAGAAATACACGATCTTAGAATTCGAACAAAACGATCCTGTGGCAAAGGATAAATCATTCCAAACGATTGGAAATCATTAGAATCAACTTGGGTGAGTGATTCTTGTAGGGTGAGATTAAGCAACATATTTTTTACTCCAAAAACCTGCTAACACATGGAGGTAGTATGCATACAGGTTATTTTTTATTGCGGGGGAAGAGTCTGTTCTCGCTTATCTGCGACTCACAGTGAACTGCTTCAGCACCATCCAGATTTCCGGCAAGAAATTTAATTCAGACAAATAAAGAAGAGAGGCATTTGCCTAAATTTCAGGGTAACGATAAGTGAGAACTGAAGCCCTAGTTATACGATTAGTGACGAAAACTGTCAATCAAGAACTCGACTCGTGATTTCAATCAATGTGTACAAATTAAACAAACTACTAGATAGGAGTAATTTCCATTTTAAAATTCAAATAATTTTCAGATGGCGCTTGGTGAACGTGTCAGCGATCGAACATAAAAAGGAATTTGCGACTCTCTCTATCCTTCAACAAACTAATCGAATTGCATTTCACCACTTCCAACAGGATAATCAATTTTCAGTCAAAACGCTGTCGGCAGTGACAGAAATTTCCCACGGCCATAACTCCTGGTAAAGCAACACTGGTATCCAGATGGAGGAACGATGCGTAGTATTTATTTTCGTGCTCTGGTCATCTCACTACTTTTTTTCAATACATTGTCTCTCGCGCAAATTGAACGAACAGCGCCAGAACGTGCTGTAATTATAGTACAAAATGAAACTCGTCAACCTTCGCCAGAACAGCTAAAAGCCCAAGCCGAACTTGAAAAAAAATTGTTTGCTTTGCTGGAAGAAGTGCTTGCAGATTCGTCGAACTTAAAACTCCCTGAAAATAAACTGTATGTGAATTTTATCCTAGCTGATCTTTTGTGGAAGAAAGATGAAAAGCGTGCTCGCGAAATTTACCAAAAATCAAGTCAGGTTTTTATCGAGTATTTGAAAACACTGAATCCTGAATCCGACAATTACCCGCAAGCATTAGAACCGCTTCAGCAATTGCGACAGGAAGTATTACAGCTGCTTGCAAATCGTGATGTTGATCTGGCTCTGGATTTTCTACGAGCTGCCAAATTCGTGAATCCTTATGACACTGATTCACAGCAGGAACTGATGATGGAAGTAAATCTTGTCAATCAGATTGCCCAGCGTAATCCAAAAAAAGGATTAGATTTAGCGAAAGAAAGTTTAGCAAAAGGTCTTACTTCATCCATTACGCAAAGCCTTTCTGCGCT
Organism: Blastocatellia bacterium; assembly: GCA_043736395.1. GTDB lineage: Bacteria > Acidobacteriota > Blastocatellia > RBC074 > RBC074 > JAFDVL01. Next base: position 1,844 of record JAYTCQ010000105.1, read on the forward strand.
TCAATCCAATGACCCAAAAGGCGCAACGGAATTAGCACAAGCAATTTTACAGAAGATCCGCACCGAGGATTTGATCAATAATCATAGTTCATTCTATGCAGCCATGAGCTTCTTTCAGCTCATTAATCAGGAGAATAAAAACCGTGCAACCAATCCCGACCAGAAACGCGTCTCGCTTCTAACGCAGAGTGAATTCAAAGAATTGGCTGACATTATTTTGACGCAAGGACTGAAAGCTGTCAGAGACGAAAACGCAGAAGCGAAATTTAATTTCGTGACAAATATTCTGAATCAAAAAGAAGACTTCGAAAAATTATTTCCAACGAAAGTCGCAGAATTAAAAGCGAAATCTGGCGGTGACTCGCTGCGCCAATCGCATTCAAGCAAAGCTTATGAAGAACTTTTTCAATTCACGAATAAGGCAACAGTCGAAGAAATTTTAGCGGCGGCGAAAAAATCCAGCAAACAAATGCAAAATAGCTATCTGGAACAGGCCGCGACAAAAGCCTTTAAGCAGGGAAATACCGATTTAGCCAAACAAATTATCACCGAGAATTTTAAAAATCCCGCCGACAGAAAAAACCGGTTGGAGAATTATGCACAATCATTTTGCTACGAGCTGATCTCCGCGAATAAATTAGACGAAGCGTATCAGGCAATCCAACAACTCAATAATACTGAATTTAAACTAAGCTTATTTACTTCATTGATTCAGGCCTATAAAGAAAAAAAAGACAAGCAACGGGTGCTGCAATTACTCAATGAAGCCTATAACCTCATCAACAAAGACGAAGAAACTCATCATCAATTTCGTCAAATTTTCTCCATCGTCACGCAATACATCGAAATTGATGCCGCAAAAGGAATAAGTCTTCTTACCCCCATTAGTCATCGCCTCAATGAAATCGTCAATGCTTCGATCCTTATGGAAAAATTCGAAGGGGGTCTCAGTACCAGATTCGATGAGTTATTTTTCCGTAGTAGTAGTTCTGCCATTAATTTAGTTTCCGAATATAGTTCCGTCTTAATACCACTTGCCAAAAATGATTTCGAACAGGCAAAATCCCTCACTGATCAATTTCAACGCGCTGACCTGCGAATGATTGCGAAACTTCTGTTATTGAAAGGTTTATTATCCGCTGATTCACAAAATCAGTAATTGACAAATCCTGCGAATTTCAGTTGAAGACAATTCACTAATAATTTTCTCAAAGGAATCTAAATGAAATTTTCACCCCGACTTTTCCTGGCATTTTTTGTCTGCCTGTTTTGCTTCTCTTCTTTCGGACAAACAACTTCCCCATCTCCATCGCCGCTCAAAGGCCTGCAATTCCGCAGTATTGGCCCGTATCGCGGCGGTCGCGTTACTGCCGTCAGCGGAGTCACTTCGCAACCCAATGTCTATTATTTCGGCGCAACCGGCGGCGGCGTATGGAAATCTTTTGACGGCGGCAACAATTGGCAAAATGTCTCCGATGGATTTTTTGGGACGGGTTCCGTCGGCGCGATTGCCGTCAGTGAATCTGATCCGAATATACTTTATGTCGGGATGGGCGAAGCTCCGATTCGCGGGAATGTTTCGCACGGTGACGGCGCATATAAATCAATGGATGCGGGCAAAACGTGGAAGCGCATCGGACTCGACGACACGCGCCACATCTCGCGCATTCGTATTCATCCGAAAAATCCTGACCTCGTGTACGCCGCTGTGCTCGGTCATATTTTTGGCGCACACGATCAGCGCGGCGTCTATCGCAGCAAGGACGGCGGCAAAACCTGGGAGAAAATTTTTTACAAAAATGATCGTACCGGAGCGATAGATTTAATTCTCGATCCGAGCAATCCAAATGTAATTTACGCCGGAATGTGGGAGGTCAAACGTACGCCATACAGCCTGGAAAGCGGCGGCAAAAATGGTGGACTTTTTAAGTCTACGGATGGTGGCGACACATGGACAGAAATCACGCGAAATCCCGGCGGGCCGAAAGGCGAGAACATCGGGAAAATCGGCGTGACAGTTTCTCCCGTTAATCCTGAACGCGTCTGGGCGATCATCGAAGCCGAAGACGGCGGCGTCTTCCGTTCCGACAACGGCGGTAAAAATTGGACGAAGGTTAATGAAGCCCGCAACCTCCGTCAACGTGCGTGGTATTACTCTCGGCTGTACGCGGACACGCAAAATGCTGATCGCGTTTATGTGCTGAACACGGGGCTGTATGTTTCGAATGACGGCGGCAGAACATACGCATCTATTCCCGAACCACACGGCGACAATCACGATTTATGGATTGCTCCAAATGATAATCAGCGGATGATAAATTCCAACGATGGCGGCGCGAACGTTTCATTTTCCGGGGGCAAAACCTGGAGCGAACAGGATCAGGCAACGGCGCAGTTTTATCGTGTTCAGGTGGACAATGATTTTCCGTATCACGTCTACGGCGCGCAGCAGGATAATTCAACTGTAAAAATCACCAGCCGTTCGCAAAGCTTCAGCATTGGTATTCGTGACTGGGAAGAAACCGCCGGTGCGGAGTCCGGTTGGGTGCAGCCTTCGCCCAAAGATTCCAACATCGTCTTCGGAGGCAATTACGGCGGGCTTCTCGAACGCCTCGACCATCGCACGGGACAATCGCGCGACCTCAATGTGTACCCTGATAATCCAATGGGTTGGGGCGCCGAAGGAATGAAATATCGCTTTCAATGGAACTTCCCGATTTTCTTTTCTCCGCACGATCCGAACACGCTTTATACGGGCGGAAATCTACTTTTCAAATCTACCAATGAAGGGCAAAGCTGGACGGCAATTTCGCCTGACCTCACACGCAACGACAAATCCAAACAAGGCTCATCAGGCGGGCCGATCACGAAAGATAATACGAGCGTTGAATATTACTGCACGATTTTTTGCGGGATGGAATCTCCTGTCAAAGCGGGAGTCATTTGGACAGGCTCCGACGACGGCTTAGTACAAGTCACACAAGATGGCGGCAAGAATTGGAACAACGTCACGAAGAACATCAAAGATTTGCCGGAGTGGATTCAAATTAATTCACTGGATGCTTCGCCGCACGATGCCGCAACGGCTTACATTGCAGCGACGATGTATAAATCCGATGACAATAAACCGTATTTGTACAAGACAAATGATTACGGAAAATCGTGGAAGAAAATTGTCAAAGGTTTGCCCGAAAATTCATTTACCCGCGTCATCCGCGAAGACCCGCATCGCAAAGGATTGCTCTATGCAGGCACAGAAACCGGGCTGTATGTTTCGTACGATGACGGAGAAAATTGGCAATCATTGCAACTGAATTTGCCTGTCGTTCCGATCACCGATTTAGTCATTCAAAAACGCGATAAAGATTTAGTCGTCGCCACGCAAGGACGTAGTTTTTGGATTTTGGATGATCTGAATATTTTGCATCAGATGAAAGATGAGATTACAAAAGCTGACGTACATCTTTTCAAACCTGAAGATGGGTATCGCACCGTTGGCGGCAGCGCACCGCTTTCACCTACTTCCGCAGTAGGTCAAAATCCAGCGGCTGGCGTAGTCGTTTTTTACAATCTCAAAACTAAAACTTCCGATGAAGTCACACTCGATTTTTTAGACTCAGCGGGAAAATCCATCAAGAAATTCACGAGCAAACCGAAGCCAGAAGAAGGCGCGCCAGCTTCCAATGTCGCCGACGAAGAAGGCGGAGGATTTGGCAGAGGCGGAGGTGCACCGAAAGTCAATACTGAAGCGGATCTGAACCGCTTCGTGTGGGATACACGCTACGAAGATGCAAAGCGATTTCCAGGGCTGATTATGTGGGCTGGAAGTGTGACGGGCCCGAAAGCTGTGCCTGGAAATTATCAGGTAAAATTAAACGTCGGGGGTAAAACGTTGACGGAAAATTTCGAACTAAAAAAAGACCCGCGTCTGACAACTTCGCCGGAAGAATTCGCCAAACAATTTGATTTACTCTGGAAAATTCGCAACAAACTGAGCGATGCACACGAAGCAATTCTAAAAATCCGAGATGTCCGAAAACAAATTGACGACGTAACCAAACGCGTCGCATCACAACCAAATTCCAAACCTGTCATTGATGCCGGAAAAGCGCTCAACGACAAAATAAAATTAATCGAAGAAGCCCTCTACCAAACCAAAAATCAAAGCAGTCAAGACCCGCTAAATTATCCGATTCGGCTGAATAATAAATTGGCTGCGCTGGGAGGTTCGGTCAGCGGTTCGGATAATCCTCCGACGGATCAGGCGTATGAGGTTTTCAATGATTTGGTTGGGAAAATTGACGCGGAGTTAAAGAAATTGGATGAGGTGCTGAAGGCGGATGTGCCGGGATTTAATAAGGCGGTGAGAGATTTAGAAATTCCGGCGGTAGTGATTAAGTAGCACTGGGAATACCTTAAACTGGGAACGCCCGCATCCTGCG
>JAYTCQ010000106.1:0-4525 GCA_043736395.1 Blastocatellia bacterium
GCCGTGGACTCGATTTCTTGTGCCGCCTGGTGACGAATCTTGAGTCGCGTGATCTCATTGCCTGGGTTAGGGTTATCAATCTTTTGTCATGTATTTAGGTAATTTACTAAACTATATAGAAACGATAGATTTAAGAACTTTAGAGTCTAGTGTTTTTTCAGAAACTCTCGGTAACCCTGCCTAACATCTGTTGTTGCGAAGCGCGTCATTCGGATGGATAGGTTTCCGTCAGTTCTACAACGCGCTCGCAAAACTCTTTGTTGGGCGATTTCTATTGATATGAGAAGGGGGTGTGAAGATGTCAATTAGGAAAATACGGATATTATGGGATGACTTATTTGACCGATTAGCGCAAACGAAAAATAATGCATTCAAATTACCCGATATTTGGGGTTCGGTGTTAATCGTTATAACAGGTGGAGCTTCGTTTGCAAATGCTTTGCAAAATATTAATTTACTAGGGGTACCTGGAAATATTTTACCCTTGTTATTAATTATATTTGGTCTTTATTGGTGCATTCATACTATTAGTTCAAAATCAGAGGAATTGACAAATTCCTTGATTGTAAGCCCAGTTAACACAACTAATTCACTCTTTTTCTATGATTATAATCAGTCTGCTAGAGTTATTGCTAAGTGCGGCTTGATATTATCTTTAATCTTGATACCAAAAATAATTACTAATATATATAAAGATCTGAGGTCAAAAACACCAAAGATAGAACAGATAATCCTTGCTTGGAAAGAGGAAGAGACTAGAGGCAATGAACATGTTCCAGAAAACATAAATGTGAGGAATCGAAAATTCACTCTTACGATAAATAACATTGATGAAAAAGATGTTCTTGTTACATATTTGGTTATTGAAGCAAGTAACCCTTATAAGGTTGGCCCATCCTGCTTTTATAATCCACTCACGTTCTTTATCAAAGATAGTTTAATCATCACAAGTAGAGAAAACTCTTCCATAAGGGTTATGGGGTCTTATAGAGAAAAATCATTCGAGGATGGTTACAACGTTAAAATAGAAGGCGATATTCATGTTGACCCATGTTATGATTCAGCTCACCTATCGCTAAAAGCGCCGGTTGCTTTTATTCTACCGGCTAAAAGCAGATCAATCATCTCTATTGTGCTTCCCTCTCGCTTCAATATAACAGACTCAAGGTCTATATTTAAAGACGAAAAACCAAACCTTAGGAACTATAATGAAGCAAATATCTATGAAAACTTTTACTTTAAGCTAGTAACTAAAGAAGAGAAGACTATAGAAGGTGGAATTAATGATCGTTAAAATTACCTGTTGGTCAGATTGTAGTATTCATATGCTACATAATAATTATATATAGAACTGTTAAAAGGGCAGCTTCTAGTGGCGAGCGCCCAACATCCATTGCACCGGAGTGACATATAAAAATTTCTTAAAACATGAACCTGGGATATCTTCAGAAGTGAATAGGATATTTTCGCGGCGATATAACTTACGAAATGCATTCTGTAGCGTTATTCAATATCGCATAGGGCAAGACGATGTAATGCTTACTTGCCTGTGGGTGCGGGAAAAAAATGAATGGAAGATAGCTTATTTGGGCGGGTATTGTAATTAAGGGACAATACAATAATTGCTTGAAACCTACCCAACATCCATTGCAACGAAGCGCGTCGCTCGTGATGGACTTGGTTCATTTCATTGCTACAACGCGCTCGTTGAACGAATTGTTAGATAGCTTCCAGCTATCACCGAAAAATTAATGCGATTACGAAATCTCATATTAATACTTATATTTGTTATTTTTCCATTCACTCGGGTAGCAGCGACAACGCAAAAGAAGCCTATTCGTCGACAGAAAACTGAATCGGTACGCATAAAAAAAAACAAACCTACTGTTTACTTGACCTTAATCAAAGCAATAAAAATTGAGCCACTTCACACAGGCGAGGGAGAAGAACACGTTTGGCTTCGCTTACATAACAATACAAAATGGATAATTTGGTTACAGGCATCTGGCGTTCCAAATTCAAATTATGGTGACATTTCTGCCTATTACGATATTGAAAATTACAATACAGGCTCAAAAGTAATCTTAAATACTTGCCACGTATGTTCAACAATGCAACTTGCCTCAGGCAAGACATTTGATTTTGTAATTCCTCAAGAATATTTAGTTCCAGGTCAAAGAATGCGCATATTTTTCAGCTATGATTGGGAAAATAGAAAGGATGTGTTTGCAGGGCGAGAGGCTGAACATAGCGTGTTGTTCTATGATGCTGATTTGAAAAAAAGATCAAAATAATTAACCGGCTATCTAACATTCGCTGCACCGGAATGCCCCAGCCCCAAGGCGGGCGGTTGACGCGCAGAAACGGTTGGTTGGAGTCTTCAAGTGAAGAGAGAGCAGGAGCGAAAAAAGAGTACGAGCCGGAAAACGCGACGAAGTACGAAGCGAAACAGGCGGCTCGAAAGGTGCAAAAGTTAACGAAGCAGGCGGCGGCGCGGGGCTACGAATTACGCGCTGTCGGGAACTGAAGCGCACGGAGACAACCGCTCATCCATCGGCTTGTCGGCGGATAAGTACGGAGGACTTTGAGAAAAATCACCCGCTCAGCATTTTGTTTCGCAGGAGCGTGGCCGTCAGGCGGTCTGTTGTTGATGTCCACACGGCCACGCCCGGTGAACGAATTGTTCGGCGTTTCGTGGTAAATTAGCGGCTTGCGTTTATGAGCATCAAGAATTACGCTGAAAATCTTGGCGTTCCAAACATAAAACTTGCTGGCTTGCAAATTTGGATTCACAGCCGACAGTTTCCCGACAACAACGAATTTTGGGACGGAAACTGGCTAAACGTAACAATTCATTGTGGCGCAGACGGCGCGAGTGTTTGGACGAGCGGAGCAATTTTACATCTTTCCGAAATTGCTGATTGGCTGGTGGCTTTGGAAAAGATGAACGAAACATTGTCGGGCGAAGCAAACCTAGATACGATTGAGCCTGAATTTAACGTCAAGCTAAAAGCCGAGTCGCTTGGACAAATTACAATGGAAGTTGAGATTTCGCCTAACCAACTAACACAACGACATAGTTTTGAGTTTGACCTTGACCAGAGTTATTTGAACGGTGTAATTGAAAGTTGTCGCAAAACTTTGACGGAACTTCCTTTGGTAGGAAAACCGTCTTAAATGCCAAGACACGCCGAACAATTCAATGGACGTGAGGGCGAAACAGCGACTTTGTTATCGCGTTCTTTGGTGAACTCGGAGTTGTGTGAAGGCGGTTTCGCCCCACGTCATCTCAAGCGTTAGGCATCGCAAGCCCTCGTCGCTACTCTAAGGAAACGCCATGTCATCAATCGAAGCACGCAATATCTCAGTCGTCCTGAAGTACTTTGACGGATGCAATAGCGGAGACCTTGATGATCTCCTCAGTACTCTTGACCCTGAAGTCATTCACTACTTCTTGCCCCAGCAATTCAAGCCGATTCAAGGCGCTCAGCACCTAGCGAAGTACTGGCGAAAGTTCAAAGTCCTACTCAATCCCATCTGGAAGATTGACCACATCATCGCTCAGGACAATGAAGTCGTTAGCGAATGGAGTTGCCAATGGACGCCTGAAGGAACAGACCTGCGTTTAATGATGCGGGGTAGTGAATGGTATCTAATGCGTGAAAACCGGATTTCCGAGGTTCGAGCGTACTTTGGCTACTGCGCTAAGTCCAACACCGAACTCACTGAATTTCCTTATGGTGCACGCGGCTATCTTGCATGACTTGCTGAATGGCGACGCCTAACATCTATTCAACCGTAGCCGCGCCAACGAGGGCTGTGCTTAATGCCAATGTCACAGGCGCGGCGCGGTTAACTTGTCGTTCAGCGTAAGCTGTAGCGAACACGCGAGCGAGGAAGCAGAAAAGTCTCATCAAAATAGTAAATTTATAGCTACAATCCCACACGAATGACCAATGAAAAAGCATACAAATTGTTTGCACTTGTTCCTGTACTAATCGGCGGATTGTATTTATCTCTCTTTTTATATCAAACTCAGGAATGGGGGCAAAGGTCAACCTGGGGCGACAGGGCCGGATTATTCTTTTGGCCATTTGTCCTATTAAGTATCGGTTTAGGAATCTTGGGCATAGGATTAGCATATAAGGCAAAAAAAGAGAAACGAAAACAAGTAGGATTATGGTTGGCAACGATCTGTTATTTTTCAGGTTTTTATCTAGTGATAGGGATGATCGTGATATTTATCTTCGGAATCTTCCAAATTGAAGTATTTCAAGGTGTTATCAATCGTAAGTAAGAAGGTGCAACGCAATAAAAATAGCCGAACATCCATTGCACCGGAATGCCCCAGCCCCAAAGCGGTGCGGGTGAGGCGCAGAAACGGTGGAGGCTTCACGGGAAGAGCGAGGAGGAGTAAAAGGAATGTCCCGCTCGAAGTCAGTCGCGAAGGCCAGGCGCGCGTTGGTGTCATCCCAAAACCCGTACTGGAGTGTGGTCTCAGGAGCTCGTCATGATGACAGTGGTG
>JAYTCQ010000107.1:0-2723 GCA_043736395.1 Blastocatellia bacterium
CAGCTAAATCAAAACATTAAAACTGTGATCGTTGCTCCGATGACTACTAAGGTCAAATCGTATCCAACCAGAGTAAGTTGCAAATTACAGAGCAAGCAAGGAACGGTGGTCTTGGATCAAATTCGTACTGTGGATAAATCAAGGCTTATCCATAAAATTGGACGACTTGACTCTAAAACTCAAGCAGAAGTTTTACGAGTATTAGGAGAAATTTTCGCAACCTAAAAACTGTTGAATCATTTTGGAACCTTTAACGTTCTCAAACGTGTGAAACTTAGACAGACCTCATAGTTCTTTCATCCCTTGTTTTTCATCCCCATAATCGTGCATCCCACTATGCTTTTCGATCCCTGTTCGCCCTCACGATGTAAGCCGTTTTCAACGAGACTGTCACCTCATAATTAATAAATAAAAATCGTTTTGAGTACCGCCTTTAGGCGGAAGCATTGTTATATCTCCGACTAAAGTCGGTACTCAAAACATAAAATTAGGAGTATCGAATGATAACCGGCAAAATTCTGGCAGGCACGTCGAAGTGTGCTTGTTTACTGTTGATTTCGTTGATTTTCACTGCCACAGCGATGGCCACAACCTACACTGTAGACGCCAAAGCCGTCGCCAGTGGAACTACATTTACCAGCCTTTCCTCCCTCTTAGCTGTGACAACTTTGACGGGAGGAGACATCGTGAAGATCAAACCTTCCGACATTTATCGTGACCGCATAAAATTTCAAGTTCAACATTCAGGTTCCCCCGGCAATCCTGTCATTATTGAATGTGAAACTACTACGCGTGCAATTTGGGATGGCGCGCAAACCGATGTGAATGCATACGGATATTTCTGGACTTTTTTCCCCGAAGCTCACGACATCGAAGTCCGCCGCATCGAAGTCAGAAATGTGCAGCCCGGCCCTGATCTCAACAATCGTGGCGTATACATTCGCGGAACAAATATTTCCCTGAAAGAGTCATTTATTCATCACAATCCAAACGGGATTTTTTCTTCTCCTGAAGCCGTGAACACACGGATTGAAAAGTGTGAAGTGTCATTTAATGGGATTGGTAACGGCTACACGCACAATTTCTATCTACAGGGGCGAGGGACGCATGTACTTTACAATTATATCCATGATGCGAATGGTGGAATTAATTACAAAGACCGTTCTGCCTCTGATCCTGCCGGTGGGATCGCGTTGGAGTTTTCTTACAACTGGGTTGAAAATGGGACGGGCTACGATTTGGATTTCAGTCTGAACAGCGCCGGAGGCAGGCAGGATGCGTTACTGGTTGGCAATGTCATTCTCAAAGGAAGCACCAGCAATAAAACCTGGGTCATGAATTTTGGGAATGACGGACGCGTTGGAAATATTAGTTTGTGTAACAACACAATTATCGGATCAAGCGCTGACAATGCGTTGATGGGTTTAAGTGCGGGAAGCACGCTGAGGTTTTACAATAATATTTTCTATCGCGGGGAATCATTATTGACTTCAACTTCAGGAGGAACAGTCAGCGGTTCAAATAACTGGTTGATGACAAATAATATCGGAGCCGGATTGACCGGAACGATTAAAGGAAATTGGCCAGCATTCGTCAATTATGATCTCAAGGATTTTCGTTTGGCGGCAGATTCTTTAGCTCTTAACGCGGGGCTGACTTCGATGCCTCAAGCGGAAATTCCAAAGTTCGAATACGTCAAAAATGCGGCGTCACAGGCACGCGCCGACAATGGAAAAACATTGGGCGCTTTTAGTTCGCAAGCCGTAGTTGTTCCACCGCCTCCGGTCCCGAATGCTACCGGAAACATTGCCTTAAATCGTCCTGTCACGGCCTCGAGTACGGCGCATGTCTCAGGTGATAATTCAGCCGCGAACCTCGTAGACGGTAACGCGACAACCTTTTGGAATTCAGAATCCAACCTCTTGCAACTGGAGTACGTGCAAATTGATTTGCAGAAACTTTCGACGATTACGAAGTTGGAAATTTTGTTCCGAAGCGATCTTGATCAACCAATTTCGCGAAGAAATCTGGCGGTGTACGCGTCGAACGATCCTGCATTCCGATCAGGTAATGTTCGCCTGGCGGCACGTGCCGGAACCGCTGCCACATTCAATCAAAGCTGGATCACTTCAGTTACGACGACACAGCAATTTCGCTACGTCAGAATTCTAAAAACAGTTTTAGAAAGTGATAGCGCGGGGAGCAGTTATTTTAATTTGGCGGAGGTGAAAATTACGGGAAATTAAAAAAAGCAGGTGTCGGGTGACAGGTAACAGGTGTTAGTTCTGACACCCGACACCTGACACCTGTTTTTACTGACTTTCACGGCATTGAATGGTATCTTGCTGCGGGCAAATAATCCCATAATTTTTTCGAGAGGATCACCTGAAATGTTTGTAGTTGCTGTTCGTTTTGAATTATTCCCTGAAGGCGCTGAAGCCTTTAAAAATGCTGTCTTACCCAATGCCGCTACGTCTGAAATGACTGAGCCTGGCTGCCGTCAATTTGATGCCTGCTTCAATGAAGACGGGACGCATTGCTTCTTGTATGAAGTCTACGACGATGAAGCCGCGTTTGAAGCGCATCGGAATTCAGCACATTTTTTGAAGTTTAAAGAAGCGATTGAAGGAACGGTGAAAGACCGCAGATTTGAATCGTATAATTTGCCTGTCAATCCGCATAAAAATTGATATGTAAATGCAGAAGCCCGCACGCAGTAAGGG
>JAYTCQ010000108.1:0-24192 GCA_043736395.1 Blastocatellia bacterium
CAAAGACTTCTTTCGCATTTGTACCGTGTGACAACAATTGATCGCCTTCCAAAACCACCCATTGCCCGACATAGTTACGACTATTTTTCCGTAGCCATTGATGCTCACGCGAACGATCTTTATAAGGAACGCTGGGCTGCACGCGCTTGCCCAGCGTCTTACGTTTGAGCCTCGCACTAATTGCCTCAATCAGCTTCTGTTGATCTTCGGATGGCAACTGTGTGACTTGCTTGTAAACATTTTCAAGTGTGATTTCTTGCATAAATGCTCCTTATGAATCCGCTATCCTAGCAGAGGCCAGCGATTATTTGTGGCAAGATAATTTTGCATTTCCAGACACCGTCCACGCACATCTTTGATGAGAGGGCTGCGATGACCCGGGCATAAAATATTGATTTCAAAATCCAGACATTTTTGCATTGATTTTCTCGCTGATGAAAGATCAGGAGTCACAGAACGTGCCATAAAACGAACACGATCATTGACAACAGCTAGTGCATCACCAGCAAATAAAACTTTGTCTGGATGATAATAATAGCAAATGTGTCCTTCTGTGTGTCCTTGCGTTTCGATCACTTCAAATTCATCGAACAATAGCTGCCCTTCGTGGATGACTTCATTGACTTCAACTGCCACAGGGATGGCTTTACCCAATAACCCTTTCAGAAGTACGAGCATTCCCATTTCGGGTAAATAGTTACTTAATTCGCCGCGCCAATCTTTGCGTCTTGTTTGCCGGGTTAAATAAGGGACTTCGTTTTTGTGGCAGTAGATTGCAGCTCCTGATTTATCCTGGATTACTTTTGCTCCGGCAGAGTGATTATTGTGCCAATGTGTCAATAAAATGGCTTTGACAGATTCGATTGGGAGTCCTGCTGCTGACAAACCCTGCATCATATCTTCACCACGCGAATCCATTCCTGCATCAATCAAAACTGTTCCTGACTTCGATGCGACAATGTAAGAACAGGTAAAATATGAACACCGACGAACACACCAAATTGAATCTGTTACGCGAATGATTTCCGCTTTCGCCACGATTTCTTATCCTCCGGTTGGACGCTCAATATGCCCACCAAATTTATTTCGCATCGCCGACAGCACTTTATCCGCGTAGGTCTGATCCTGCCGCGATCTGAAACGGGCGAACAGGGAAGTAGCCAACACATCAACCGGCACGGCCTCTTCGATGGCGGTTTGAATCGTCCAGCGTCCTTCGCCGGAGTCTTGCACGAAGCCGGAATAATTTGATAGTGATGGATTTTCGGCTAATGCCATCGAAGTTAAATCGAGCAACCACGAACCGACTACACTGCCGCGCCGCCAGACTTCGGCGATGTCGGCGATGTCGAAATCGTAGCGATGTTCTTCCGGCAAGCTCTCAAGATTTGCGTTGCGGAAAATATCAAGGCCTTCGGCGTACGCCTGCATTAAGCCATATTCAATTCCGTTATGAACCATCTTGACGAAATGTCCGGCGCCTGACGGGCCGCAATATAAATAGCCTTCTTCGGCAGTAGATTTTAAGTGCTCGCGCCCCGGAGTTTTTTCGATAGTTCCCACGCCCGGAGCCAACGTTTTAAAAATCGGATCAAGACGTTGCACCGTTTCCTGCGGGCCTCCGACCATCATGCAATAGCCGCGTTCCAAGCCCCACACGCCGCCGCTGGTTCCGCAATCAAGGTAGTTGATGCCTTTGGCTTTGAGCATCTGCGAACGGCGTACATCGTCTTTGAAAAAAGAATTTCCGCCGTCAATGATGGTATCTCCGGCTTCGAGTTTTTCTGCCAAATTCAGTACAGTCTGTTCGGTTGGGTTTCCTGCCGGAACCATAATCCAAACGGCGCGCGGGGCAGCAAGTTTCGCGACAAAATCATCCAATGATTCTGCACCGATTGCGCCTTCAGTGGCGATAGCTTTAACGCTGTCGGGATTCAAATCAAAAGCGACACATTCGTGTCCGCCACGCATTAAACGACGCACCATGTTTGCACCCATTCTTCCAAGTCCAATCATTCCAAGTTGCATAAAAACTCCTAAATGTAGCGCAAACTTTCCAGTTTGCGTTTATTAATTACTGTAAAATTATCAGAAAACAAGAGCATCAAATGACAAATTTTCTTTCGATGTCGCAGTGTTGCGAAACGCCAACTGAAAATTTATGCTCCTGTTGAGATAACTTTCCAGCTGGCGTTTTTGATCATAATAAATTTTAACCGATAAATGAGCCGCAATGACTAATGCCCGAAAACAATTATCGCGTACTGAAACGAACCAGATACACACCCTGACCGCCGGAGCTGCCGTATCGTGTACCTTGCACCCGCAAGATTAATTTCTGTTCGCGTGCAATGCGAATGGATCGTTCCTCGCGCTCGGTTGATTTGTTCACCGATTGCACCAAAATATTTGAGAGCAATGAACGATGTTTTGTGTCAAAGATGTCAAATGTCGCTCCTGAATTTGTGCCTGAAGCTTGTACTTCAAACAATATTTTCAGCATTCCCGGTTTGGCAGTAAAAGCAAAGAACTTTTCATCATCGCTGCCATCCAATTCATCGCGCCATTCATTAGCATCCAATGCAATGGGATGATCCCAGCTTGAGTTTTGCGGATCCTTGGCAGATGAGGATTCCTTGCTCCCACGCGCTTCTTCACGTTCATTGTCATTACCGATTTTGACCATGAATGTTCCCTGTCCGCCACTGCTGCCGTAGCGAATTCCTTTGACGCGCAGGATTACTTCCTGTGAACGACCAAGGCGAAAAGTTTGGGTTTGACGTTCCGTACTGCGATTGACGCCTTGCACTAAAATATTGGAAAGGATGGCGCGTGATTTTTTATCGAAGAGATCAAACGTCGCTCCGGCATTGACACCTGATGCGGTGACTTCAAACAGCACTTCCGTCTTGTTCGTGCCGGCAGTGAAAGAGTAATAACTTTCGTTGTCGCTGCCGTTAAGGTTACCGCGCAGTGTCATTGAATCCAGCGGAATCGGATGTTCGAAGCTGGAACTTTGCGCGGATATAACGCGAACGAAGGCAGTCAGCAGCAAGACTGCAAAAGCAGTAATAAACACAGAGCGAATTATTTGGGTGTTGCGATTGATAATGTTTTGCATTTTGTTCTCCATCTCAAAAATGTTGTTCTGAAGTTACGCAGAGTTTGTCAGATAGGGCTTCCAACTTCATTGGGGGAGAACATACTTGGAAACCTACCCTCTACATCATATCCTGATGTTATTAAGCGACCAAAGCTTAAGCAGTTGACTCGCCGATTAAAAACATTAGTTAGAAGGGGGAGGTTTGCTTGAATATTTTACTAACACGAGTAGCGCAAACTAGAAAGTTTGCGCTACGGCGGCGGCTAAAGCTTTCAATCCTGCCGCGACATCCGCGCCTAAATGCACCCGCAGCGCACGTCGTCCGCGATCTGACAATACTTGAAAATCGCCGCGTGCCTGCGCTGCTTTCACTACTCCAAATGTAAATTTTTGTCCGGGAACAGGCAAATCATTCGCGTCATCACAAGTGATTTGCAGGATGACTCCGGTGTTGGGGCCGCCCTTGTAGGCTTGTCCAGTAGAGTGCAAAAATCGCGGCCCGAAGCCGAGGCACGTAGCCACTTTTTTCTCATCACGAATCGCGTGGCGAATTTCTTGTAACGCGGTTTCGTGAGTGTCATTCATTTCAATATAGCCCAGTACGGCGACGTAATCTCCGGCTTCGATTTGAGCTAAAAATGTTTTCAAATAACCTGCGAGTGAACTCTCGCTGCCAGCTAATTTTTTAGCATTATTTTCATCGGTAAAAAGCTTAATTCCTTCGCCTTCATAGATCGGGGTTTCAGCGGGTAGTGAGCCTTTTTCTTCGTATTCACTGGTTAATTTTTTCGTTTCAATTTTGCTGGCTTCGACATCGGGCTGATTGAATGGATGGATGCCCCTAATCGCGCCTGCCACCGCCGTCGCAATTTCCCAACAGAAAAATTGTTGTCCTAAATCGTAAATGTCATTGATCGAAATTCGGATGACAGGCTGACCAGAATTTTCGAGCGCGGCGACCTGCGCATCTTGTACTGCATCGGGCGCAGACGTTAGTCGCACGTACGCGAAGACACGATCAGTACCGTAAACATTGACGTCGGCGATGGATTCACGATCTACGGGGATGATGGCTTTACCTTCTTTGCCCGTGGATTCCGCAATCAACTGTTCCATCCACGCGCCCAAATCGTGAATGCCAGGTGAGGAAATAATCGTAATTTTGTCGCGTCCGTGACCCGCGAGCGTCCCTAAAATTGCACCGAGCGTTACGCCCGGATTGTCGGAATCAGCTTTACAGGCTTCGACCATTTTTTGCGCGGAGGTTAAGAATTTTGTCGTATCTAATCCCATCGCCGCTGCCGGAATCATCCCGAAATTGGAGAGCGCGGAGTATCGTCCGCCAATGCTCGGTAACCCATAAAAGATATTTCGGAATTCATCGCGTTCGGCTACCTGTTGCATCTTGGAGCCGGGATCGGTAATGGCAATGAAGCGACTGCCTACGTGGTCAGCACCGACGATTTCTTTGACGCGTTCATAGAAATATTGATTGAAAATATTGGGTTCGAGCGTGCTGCCGGATTTGCTGGCGACGATGAAAAGTGTGTTGGCGAGGTCAACTTTATTTTCCAAAGTTTTGACCTGTGCGGGATCAGTGGAATCCAGGACATTAATTTCGGGAAAGCCTTCGACCTTGCCGAAAGTTAACTTTAAAACTTCGGGGCAGAGGCTGGAACCGCCCATGCCCAGCAGCAGAATGTTTTTGAAGCCAGCTTGCCGAACGTCATCAGCGAAGGCTTTGAAGCTCTCAGTATTGGCGAGTTGCGCCTCCACAATATCCAACCAGCCCAGCCATTTGTCTTCATCGGCGTTCGTCCACAAAGACGCATCACGTGCCCATAAACGTTGGATTGTTTTGTTGTCCTGCCAATCATTAATCGTGGCTTGGACAGCGGAGTTGAGTTCGTCGGAAAGTTGATAAGTAATCATAATGGTTCCTGAAAAAATGTTCAGAGTTACGCATTAATGCGTGAGAAACCGCCGCGCTTCGCTGGCGGTTCACTCCTGAAGGCGTAACTCTGAGCGCAGACAATGTTTTACGCCTGTCTGATGTGTTGTGCAATATCTTGCAGAGTGGCGGTGGCTTCGGGGATGAGCTTGACAAAAATGGGCCAGACGTGGGGCTGGGATTTCTCAATCGTTAATTTGACCTGAACGCCGTATTGACGGGCGCGTTCGGCTATGCGAACAGAATCATCCAACAACATTTCTGTATCGCTCACATAGATAAATAATGGCGGTAATGAAGTTAGATCAGCAAAAAGCGGCGATGCTAAAGGATTGCTGGCATTAGCCGAATTTAAGTACAGCTGTGCATATTTTTTACCAGTTTCGCCCCAAAACATGACATCGTTTTTGTCGTTAGTGATGACCGAATTTCCGCTGGCGGTTAAATCAGTCCACGGCGAAAGACAAAACGCCATTGCAGGTAAAGGATCGCCTGCGTCGCGTAGTGCAACGAGCGTTGCCAGCACTAATCCGCCTCCGGCCGAGTCTCCATTGAAGATAATTTTTTCAGCTGGAATTCCCTGCGCGAGCAGCCAACGATAGGCTTTGAGCGCATCTTCGACAGGAGCGGGGAAGCGGTGTTCAGGCGCTAAACGATAATCCAGCGAGAAAATTCGAGTCCTGGAAAGTTTCGCCAAAGCGGCGTTATAGGCGCGATAAATTTTCGGTGAACAGGCAACATAAGCTCCGCCGTGAAGATGGAAAATTACACGGTCATCGTGCTGACCTTCCCACCAAATCCATTCGCCTTTGACCCCATTTTCATTGACTGTTTTGATGCTCACATCTTTCGGAGTCATCCGCGACGCGAGGGCTTCATTGCCATATTTTTTGCGCGCGAAAGCTGCGATCTGATGCTCATCACCAGACAGACGCTTTTTGAGCGTGAAGCGAAAATAAATTTGTAATAATCGGCTTTGCCAACTAGGCATTACGCACCTCCTGAAAAAGTGCGCACAGCTTAGCTTATTTGGTTGCGCTCAGGCTAGAGACGTCCAACAAATAAGTCGTTTGATTGCCCGTCAGAACAAATAATTTCTTCCCGTCCTCACTGAATCGTGTCAACGCAATCGGGCTGGCGAAATTAAATTCGTCGCGTTTTTGCAAGGTCGCCAAATCATAAATAATTATATTGCCCTGTCTCATTTTCGACTGACAACAATCCCGTTTTCAGATTTGCTTCGGCGCGTCTGCCGAAGACTTGGCCTTTGCGTTCACCCGTTGAGAGTGAATAAATTTGAACGCGATTTTCAGTGTCAGAGGCAATGACATAATCATTGACGGCGAAAAAATTGGAGATGCGGAATGATCCTTTGCCTGTTTCGATGACAAGTTTTCCACGTAAGTTGCCGGATTTCGCATCGTAGACGTGCAGGAAGTAATCGCCTTCCTGCTCTTTTTTATTGCCGATTTTTTGCTTGAGGGCAGGATCATTTTTGATTTCACTTTGCGCGGCTTTAGTGGAAACCAGCCAGGATAAGACTAACGAATTTTCGTGTGGCTCTAACCAGACACGCGGAGCTTCTTTGGTAAATTCTTTCGACCAGATCGGTGATAAATCGCGAACATTTTGAAGCTCCAGCAAAACATTCTCGGAGTAGCCTCCATCCTTTTTGGCAGGCTTCGTAGTCACCATATACTGACCCACCTGTCGGGTGCGATTTTCAGTTATTGATGCTCCGTTTGCGCCATTCCGCCTGGCTGCATCGAGAATTCCGATTTGTCGCGGTAGTGGGTCAGCTTTCGGGAAATCGGCATACACTAAATTCAGGTCGGCGTAAGCTCCACGAAAGCCCCGTAAATAAAAGGCGCGGTCGCCTTTGCTTAAATCCCAAATCGCGCCGCGCGTTCTTTCTGAGACAGCCAACCAGTTCAAATCCGATGAAATCGTTGCCGCCCGCAGACGGCCTAAATCGTTTGGTGGCAAATTCACAACCGCCACGACATCATTTTTTGCTGTACCGTATAAGCCTAATTCTCCGTTCATTCGCTCAGAGACAAAAAACTGATCATACATATCGAAAGCCGCATTTTTATTACCTTTGATGCCGGTTTTAGTTTTTAAATCCATCACGCCTACCTTGTGTTGTCCGAATGGACGCACGAGCAGATAATCGCCTTTAGCAGGAGCTGTCAGCTTGCCGGGAAACATTTCAAATTGTTCGATAGGGTCGCCGCTTGGGAAGGCCAGGATGCCTGATTTTTTTTGGTCTTCGATATTACGTCCAATGATGCGATCCGGTGCAATGAACGCAAAATTAGCAGCAATCATTTTTTTAATATTCCCTTTCAACTGCACAGGCGCTTTGGTTTGAAGGTCAAAGCCAATCGCTGTGTTGTCAGTGGCAAGGCTAATTCCTGGGCCTAAGGCAACAAAAGAAGTCGAACGTTTACCCGCCGCGAAAAAACGACAATCTGGCGAAAACTCCATGTTGATCCAATCAAGTTCAAAATCTTCTGAATCGTCACTATTGAACAAAGCCGTGAAGAGATTATTAAGTAAATCCAAACTACTCGGTTGATAAAAATTCTTTTTCTGAAAAATTATGTTTCCAGTGGCGACTTCGTGCAGATTCAAGTTCATGTCTCCGTCTAGACACGCCAGCGTTTTGCCATCTGGTGCCAGCACGGATTGCACGCATTTCGTCCGCAGAAACATTTCGTTCACAACTTTCACTTTTTGTTCGGCAACGCTCCAATTTTCCACGCGCAGGTCTGAGTTATAAAACACAATATTTTGAGAATCAGGCGTGAACTGAGCATTCGTCGCTTCGGGCGCGGTGATGCGAAACAATGATTTGAAAGGCTCACGCGTCAGCACGCTAATGCCGGAATCATCTTGCGCCAGAACATATTTGCCGTCAGAGCTGAAACGTAAATGCGTAATATCGCCGCGTAAGGGTGGCGATAAAACAGTTTTGGTAATGACGTTGTGAAGAGCCGCTTTTTTGCCAGCGCTATAATTATAGTTGATGACAACTTGTTGCCATTTTTTGAATTCTTCGTCAGAAACATTGGTACGGGCTTCGATGCAGGCCGCAGGCAATGATCCGAAGGCTTTAATCATTTCGCGCAAACGTTTGGCGTCGGGATTCGTCACCCCGAACAGATCCGAAAAAAAGCTTCCCGTTTTTCCTTTCGTATCAGCCAACCGATCAAAGAAACGGCTGAAAGCTTGTGGTTCGTACCCAGCTCCGGCCAACGCGAATAAACCGATCTGGTCAGCGACGATTTGATCTTTGTCTTCGTGATTAGCCAGCTTGGAAAAGGCTTTTGGATTACGCGCCGCGTTGTCTACCATTTGATTGTACTTCGTGAAAATATCCTGCCGATCTGTGACGGTCGAAACTTTGAGAATTTCATTGAACAGGCGCGTCATATCGCTGCCGCCCTGACGCGCGACCATGTGTCCCATTTCGTGCGCGAGCACCCCGGCTAATTCGTCTTCACTCTGGACAAAAGTGATGAGCTTGCGCGTGACATAAATTCGCCCACCAGGTAACACAAAGGCATTCGCGTCCGGTGATTCAATCACGAAGAAGCGAAAATTTAATTTGTTGGGCGGCAAATGTTTGGTGACACGTAAGCCGATACGCTGCAAATTCTTCACGACAGTTTCATCTTCGACTAAACGAAAATCGCGCTGGATTTGCTCCGCGATGGCATCGCCTAAATAACCTTCCTGCTCTTCAGAAAAAATATTCTGGCGAGCGGCTAAGACAGGCGCAGGTGGTTGGCAATTTGTTTGCGCGACCAGGTTGAAGGCTGAAACAAAACAAAAAACGAGTGTGAGTAGCGGCTGAAGCAAAATTATTTTTATCATACATTTCCGTCTCTGTTGGAAGTACTGTTAAGGGACAATTTAATGGCAGAAATATTGCTAAGGAACACAACCTGGGGCGGCGGGATTATAACGACTTTAGTGAAATATGGGGAGGATTATTTTTTGCCTAATTTCTTGTCAAACCACGGCCCCATCACGCGCCAATAATTGACCGGGAGGATTCGCTGCATCATCGCCATCAGGCGCGAATCGAAGCCAATTAAAATACGCTTTTCGTTACGCTCAATGCCGCGCAGAATTCTCTCCGCCGCTTGTTCCGGTGTCGTCGGCGTCACATCGTCAAATTTAATGGAAGAGTCGGCGTATTCGGCTTTATCCGCGAATGTACCAAGCCTGGCGCTGGCGGCGATTTTAGTTTTGATGCCGCCGGGATGAATTGTCGCGACGCGGATATTGGTGTCCTGCAATTCATGTCGCAAGGATTCCGTGAAGCCGCGCACCGCGAATTTACTGGCACAATAGGCTGTTTGCCCGACGGGAGCGATGATGCCGAAGATGCTGGAAATATTCAAAATGTAGGCTTGCGACTCCTGTTTGAGCAGCGGCATGAAAAGTTTTGTGCCGTGGACGACGCCCCAGAAATTGATGCCCATCAACCATTCATAATCTTCAATCGAAAGTTCTTCGGATTTTCCGTAAATCGCTACGCCAGCGTTGTTGAGCAAGATCGAAACGTGACCGTGTTCCCGTTCAACGTCAGAGGCGAAGGCTTGCATTCCTTCTTTGTCGGAAACGTCTACGATGTGCGTCGTGACTTTGACGCCGAAGGCTCGCGCGGCGGCGGCGGTTTCTTCCAGGCCTTTAGCGTTGACATCACTGATGGCAAGAGCTGAACCAGCCTGCGCAAGGCGAATGGCAGTGGCGCGTCCGATGCCCGAGGCGGCGCCGGTAATGACGGTGACTGTGTTTCGATCAATGTTCATAAACTGGGAATGCCTTCACTGGGAACGTCCGCATCCTGCGGGCGAAGGTACGGTAGGCGTCCCCGCCTGCCGAGTTAACGCTGGTCACAATTTCCATCGCAGTTAATTCCCTCGCCACGGTGTCGCCCGCAGGATGCGGGCGTACCCAGTGCAAGGCGCTCCCGATGATTCTTGTTCGCTCCGTCAGCACTGTCAAGGTTCACAAAATAATCTTTGCATGAGATAAATATTGTCATTAATAACTTCATCAAAGGAAAATTATTTTGCAGAAAAAACAAGCAGCGCTTTCATTCATTCTGATCACGATTTTGTTGGACATGCTCGGCATAGGAATCATCGTTCCTGTCCTGCCGAAGCTAGTGACAACCCTGTACGGCAGCGATCTCAGTCACGGCTCTTATATCTTCGGATGGTTCGCGGCTTCATACGCGCTGATGCAATTTATTTTTTCGCCGATTTTAGGAAACCTCAGCGACGCGTATGGACGCCGTCCGATTATTCTGGGTTCGTTGTTCGGAGCCGGAATTGATTATCTGGTGATGGCATTTGCTCCGACGCTCGGCTGGTTATTTGTCGGGCGAATTATTTCCGGAATTACGGGTGCGAACATCACGGCGGCGAACGCGTATGTAGCCGATGTCAGCGCACCGGAAGATCGCGCCAAAAATTTCGGAACGATCGGGGCGTGCTTCGGCATCGGCTTCATCATCGGTCCAATTTTAGGGGGAGTGCTCGGATATTACGGGTTGAAATGGCCATTCATCGCGGCAGCAGTTTTGAATCTTTGCAATGCGATTTACGGATATTTTATTTTGCCGGAATCGCACCCGAAGGAAAATCGCCGCGCGTTCGATTGGAGCCGTGTAAATCCGATGGCTTCATTGACGGCACTGAAGCAATATCCGATTGTTTTAGGATTAGCCGCGACTTTGTTTATTGAAAGAATCGCGCACGATGTTTTTCCTGCGACTTGGGTGTTGTATACGACGTACCGATTTAACTGGAGCGAGATGGATAACGGACTTTCGCTGGCGGTCGTCGGCATCGCTTTTGCCATTGTCTCGGCCCTCTTAACCGGCCCGATTGTCGCAAAATTTGGCGAGCGAAATTGTTTGATTTTCGGTTTGATTATCGGAGCCGTAGCGTTTTTGCTGTACGGCTTAGCGACGCAGGGATGGATGCTGTACGCGATCATTATTTCTTCCAGTATTGGTGGGGTTTCCGGCCCCAGCTTGCAGGCAATTATCACCAAATTGATTCCGGCGAACGAACAAGGCGCAGTGCAAGGCGCATTGAATAGCCTGCAAAGCGTAGCCACCATTATCGGGCCGTTAATTGCAACAAATTTATTTGGTTATTTCACGTCAGATGCTGCTCCGATCAAAATTCCAGGTGCGGCATTTTTGGCCAGTTCTCTTCTCGTGGCGATTGCGGCTATCATGGCAATTCGGAGTTCGCGCAAGCAGGCGTTAGAGATCAGGTGACAGGGATGAGGGAAGTGTGAGATAACTAATTTTCACCGCAATTCTTTCGTTGTTCTGGCGAAAAGCGGCAACCAAAAATTTCGTTTATGTTTATTTCTCTTCACAACCGAACGGGTCAGTGGTGCTTAAGTCTTCTACTCAGCCTTTTGGTGAGCGGAATCGTTATAGCGCAAAAACAACCTGCCGCTCCACAACCGATTTCTCCGAATGGCGTTGCGCTGGATGCTAGCGGAAATTTGTATTTTTCTGACATCGGCGCGCATCGTATTTTTAAATTAGCGAAGACCGGAAAGCTCATTGTGATTGCCGGAACTGGCGAAGTTGGATTCAGTGGAGATGGGGGTTCTGCCACCAAAGCGCAGCTGAATTCGCCCCACGATTTGATCTTCGATCGCGACGGAAATTTGTTGATTGCCGACACTGGCAATAATCGCATTCGCCGCATTGATCGGCAGGGAATTATTACAACCATTGCGGGCGATGGTAAGGCTTTGCAATCAAATTTTACAGGCCTTGCGCCTGCGACTTCGCTGAATAATCCGCAAAGTCTGGCGCTGGATCGTGAAGGGAATCTGTTGATTGCGGACACCTACAATCACGTCATACGCCAGTTGGATAAAAACGGAAAATTATCAGTGTTCGCCGGATCAACTTCGGGGTTCGGTGGCGATGGCGGTGTGGCAACAAAAGCACAAATTAGCCTACCGCAAGCTGTCGCGGTCGCGGCTGATGGCAACGTTTATTTGAGTGATAGCGGTTACAGCCGAATTCGCCGCGTGGCTCCTGATGGAATGATTAATACGATAGGCGGCTACGGCCCGGCGCAGGATACATACGGGGGCGGCTACGGCGGAGATGGTGGAGTTCTTGAAAAAGCAAAATTCTTTGCGCCGACAGATTTGAAATTCGATCAAGCCGGAAATTTATTTATCAGCGACAGTGGCAACAATCGTGTGCGTGTAGTGCGCGGCGGAACCATTACAACGCTCGCAGGAAACGGCAATCCCGGCTTCAACGGCGATGGCAAAGCTGCCAACATTTCGGAGCTGAATTCGCCGCAGAAAATTGTAGTCGCGAAAGATGGGGCGGTGTACATTAGTGACCGCGCGAATCACGCGATTCGCAAAATAGACCAACACGGAAATCTGCTCACGATTGTGCGCGGCGCCAGCGGAGAATAGCCATTATGAAAAACAAATTATTACTCAAACTTACGCTCAGTCTGGTAGCCGTTTTTCTAGGCGTCGTTTCGATGCAGGCGCAAAAGCAAGCGAGTGACAAAGCGAAATACGCCGACGAGCATAAGGACGAAAAAATTAGCCTGGCGCGCCCCGACAAACAGGTCAGCAATTTGACCAAAGATGTCGCCGCAAATTTGCCAAATGCCGGAAGCGACAAAGCCGCTACGATTAAAAATTTGATTGATCAAAAATTATTCAGTGCAATGGAACGCGACAGAATTCCGCATGCGCCAATGTCGAACGATTATGAATTTTGTCGTCGTGTGTATCTGGATTTGATCGGAAGAATTCCGACACCCGAACAACTTAAAAGTTTTGTCAGCAGCAATGACGTCAACAAACGAGACAAGTTGATTGATGAACTGTTAGCTTCGCCAGCCTGGGTCGATCAATGGAGTTATTTTTATGCAGATTTGTTTCGTGCTTGCGGCAATCGTTTCGGCAATCCGACGCTGAAACATTTTGATAAATGGATTCGAGAGTCGTTCAAAGCTGAAAAACCATACGACAAATTTGTGACGGAGATGTTGACGGCGAATGCACCGAATTCAAATTGGATGCCGGATGCGGCAGCTTCTGGATTTTTGACGCGCTGGCACATCACGGGCGCGACGATGTACGACGACAATTTCGAAGACACAGCGGACGAAATCATCGTCAACACTTCGCGGATTTTTCTCGGCATTAATTATCAGTGCATTTCGTGTCACAACGGAAAAGGATTTTTAGAAAAAGTCAGCCTTGATCTCGTTGCCAGAAAGCGCAAAGAATTTTGGGCAATGGCAGCATTTTTCGGCAAGATGCGAATGCGCGTCGTGCCGTATCAGGATCGTTATACGTTGACCGAAGACGGCGACGGATACAACACGAAAGGCTGGAGCCAGGTGCGGTTGCAACGCGAAGGTGGTGAAGCTCCACCCACATTTATTTTGACAGGTGAAAAAGCTGATCCGACGAAGCCGCTACGTCCGCAATTTGCGCGAATGCTCACGACGAATCCACAGTTCGCACGCGCGACGGTGAATTTAATTTGGAAACAATTTTTCGGACTGGGCATCGTTGATCCCGTAGATTCATTCGACATGGCGCGGCTTGATCCGAAAGCAACCCTGCCTGCGCAGTGGACGTGTCAACCGACGGACGCCGATTTACTGGATTCGCTGGCGGCGGATTTTGTCAAAAATAAATTCAGCTTGAAAAATTTAATGCGGACGATTGCGCGTTCAAGCGCGTATCAATTATCAGC
This sequence comes from Blastocatellia bacterium, assembly GCA_043736395.1. Classification (GTDB taxonomy): domain Bacteria; phylum Acidobacteriota; class Blastocatellia; order RBC074; family RBC074; genus JAFDVL01. The sequence goes on from JAYTCQ010000108.1 coordinate 13,852, forward strand.
AAGATTTGACGGCGAATGGAAAGAAAATTATACGCCCTATTTTGCGCGACATTACGTGCGACAATTGACGGCAGAGCAACTACACGACGCAATTTCGCAGGCCACAAATGTCTTCGGAAATTATCCGCACAAAGATTGGACGTACGACACTCCGTTGCCGCTGGTGAAATACTGGACAGAAACAAGCGGTCCCGAAGGCGTCGGCACAGCGGATGCAAAAACATTTTTGCGAACGTTCGGACAATCCAACCGCGAACAATTTGATCGGCAACCAGGCGGCTCCATCCTGCAAGCAATGTCACTGATGAATAGCGCATTTGTGAATAAACGCGTCCTCGCAGAAGGCGAAAGCCTGACGGCGCAATTGGTGAAATCTTCTAAGAGCAGTGCTGAAATTGTAGATGAATTATATCTGGCTACGCTCTCGCGGAATCCATTGGCGCAGGAAAAACAGCTGGCAATTTCTTGGATTGAAAAAGATAGAAAGCAGGGTACGGAAGATTTGCATTGGAGTCTGCTGAATAAATTAGATTTTGTATTTAACTACTGAGGTCGCTAACTATGGCTCAAAAACACCGAAATATTCCTTTTCTAACGCGTCGTGAATTATTGCGTGTTGGCGGCATCAGCTTAGTCGGCGGCTATCTGAATGCCTTTCAACCGATCAATGTGCGAGCCGCACAGAAAGCTCAGCCAAAAGCCACAGCGCGTCAAGTACTCTTCCTGAACCTCGACGGCGGGATGAGTCAGGTGGATTCGCTTGATGTCAAAGAAGGCGCGTGGACGCCGAATTATTTCGACATCCGCAGTTATAAAAACGACCTGAAATTACCGTCTGGCGTCTTCAAAAATTTGCCAGATGTATTGGATAAAATTACCGTCGTACGCTCTATGAGCGCGTGGGATGTCGTTCACGGGCGCGCGCAATATTATATTCAAACCGGGCATCCGCTGAATCTGGCTTTGGCGAAAGAAATTCCTGCGCTTGGCGCGGTCGTATGTCATGAGCTGGCTTCGCAGCGTAAAGATTCCGATTCGCTGCCCGCCTACATTGCAATGAATTTAGCCGGAAATCAGGCGGGGCTGATCAATCAGGGATTTATGTCAGCGGAATTTGGCCCGATGAGTTTGGCGGTTGGGGATGCGCCTCCGAATCTGACTCCGCAACCCGGGATGGAAGAAACTTTCAAACGGCGTTGGGAGCGGTTGCAAAAATTGGATAATTCTTTGCGAACCTCGGGCGGTCATCCGGATCGCAGCTTTGCTGATTATCAGGATTATTACAAAGGCGCGTACGCGATTATGAATGATCCGCGTGTGCCAGCCGTGATGACGATTACGGATGAAGACAAAAAACGCTACGGCAATAGTTCGATCGGAAACAGCTTGATTCTGGCGCGAAATTTATTCAAAGCCGATGCCGGAACGCGCTTCATTATGGCGAGCCACGGCGGCTGGGATCATCACGGAAATATTTACAAAGAAGGCACGCGCAATCACGTAGTCCTGATGAAAGAACTGGATGTCGCGTACAGCAATTTACTTAAAGATATGGACAGCATTCCGTCGAAATATACGCCCGGAAAAACGCTGCTTGATGACACGCTGATTATTTGCATGAGCGAATTCGGACGCACTCCCGGAGCGATCAGCGAAACGCGCAAAGGCCGTGAACATTACATGCAAGTGAATTGTGGGATGATGGCTGGCGGCGGCATTCGTCGCGGTCAAGTAATGGGCAAGACAGACGACGCTGGCGGAACGATTACAGATTTTGGCTGGAGCGCAAAACGCCCGATTTATATGGAAGATATTGCCTGCACAATTTATTCAGCGCTTGGAATTGATTGGACGAAATCTGTCCAGAACACTCCTTCGGGACGCGCGTTTCATTACATAGAAAATGCTTCGGGGACGAAATATGTTAACTTCCAACCTGTGGCCGAATTCTTTGAATAACAGATGCATACAGGTGAGAAGGTCACAAAGCGTGGAGTGCCGCTTGACTTTTGCTAGCGGCGGTTAATAATTAGCTAGTTATCCGTTCTCAAAAAACTTATCAATTCAGTGGAAAAGGAAAAAGTTATGTCTGAAGAAAATAACAATATTAATCGCCGAGAGGCTTTGCGCGGAATTGCGACCAGCATCGGAGTTGGAGCCAGTTTGCCAATTTTAGGGCAGCGAGCTTTAGCCGAAGAAGAGCACAAACATAATCATGCTCCAGCGAAAACTGCGCAGGCGAAATCCACTGCACCAAAATTTTTCACGGCTGCTGAGATGGCTGCTTTGGGTGAAATCTCTGAATTGATTATTCCCACGGATGAACGCTCTGGTGGAGCGAAAGCTGCTGGCGTCCCTGCCTTCATTGATCTGATGATCAGTGAATCGCCCGCTGAACAGAAAAAAGCCTGGCGCGATGGCTTAGCCGCGATGGATGCCAAAGCTGGTGGATCATTCGTCAAAGCAGGCAAAGATAAGCAAATTGCGGTCTTGACGGAGATCAGCAAAAATGAAATGAAGCCTTCGACAGTGGAAGAAAAATTCTTCAAATCCGTTAAGAACATGACGATTGATGGATATTACACTTCCAAAATTGGCATTCACGACGAGCTGAAATACAAAGGAAATACTTATTTGAAAGAGTTCAAAGGGTGTACGCATCCTGAGCATCAACAATAGGCTTGCTCGCTCTTTGTCACGAATTCCTGTCCGTTCGACGGACAACATTTTTTGAGCCTCGTATCAACCGATGCGAGGTTTTTTCTTTTAAGAGAGGTCTTTGGGCTTGGATTATTGATCTTTGGTTTGTCGTTCATCGTTAAAATTTTCTGCTGAAGCAAATTTCTGATGGAGCGAACCAAAGACCCAAATCCAAAGCCCAAAGACCAAATGAAAACCAAGGAGAGTTTACATAAAATGAGCATGACATTTGCAATTATCAAACCTGATGCCGTGAAAGCCGGTAACACTGGAAATATTATTCAGTGCATCAATGACCACGGCTTCAAAATTCGCGCGATGAAATTAATGCATATGAGCAAAGGCGTCGCCGAAGGCTTTTACGCCGTTCACAAAGATCGTCCGTTTTTTGGCGAATTAGTTGAATTTATGACCAGCGGCCCCAGCGTCGTAATGGCTTTGGAAAAAGACAACGCAATGCAGGAATGGCGTGATTTGATGGGACCGACCGACGCGACAAAAGCTCCAAAAGGAACGATTCGCGGCGACTTCGGAACCAGCATGGGCGAGAACGCTTCGCACGGTTCTGATTCAGATGAAAACGCGAAAATTGAATTAAGTTACTTTTTTAACGCAACAGAATTTTGTTAAGAAGATGCTGGATGTTAGATGCTAGATGCTGGGTTTCGTCCTAACATCTGGCATCTGACATCCAGCATCTACATTTTATGCCTCTCCTCTCCGCCCACAACGTCATCAAAAAATATGAAATGGGAAGCGAAACGGTTCATGCGTTGAATGGTGTTTCCGTCGCTATCGAACCCGGTGAATTTGTCGCCATCCTCGGCACGAGCGGTTCAGGGAAATCTACGTTATTGAATTTGTTCGGCGGTCTGGATCGCCCGGATTCGGGAGAAATTTGTTTTGACGGAAAAAATATCGCGCCATATTCATCGTACGAAATGTCGCGGTATCGGCTGAAAAATGTGGGAATGATTTTTCAAAGCTTCAATCTGATTCCGACGATGACAGCATGTGAAAATGTTTCGCTCGCGCTGGCTTTTGCCGGAATGAAACAAAGCGAGCGGCTGGAACGTTCGACAGAAATGTTGGCGCAAATCGGACTAGGCGAGCGAACTGAACATCGTCCCTCAGAACTTTCCGGCGGAGAACAACAACGCGTTTCGATAGCTCGCGCTTTGGCGAATGATCCGCAAGTTTTATTAGCCGATGAACCAACGGGGAATTTAGATAGCGCACGCGCCACTGAGATTTTAGGATTGCTTAAAGAAATGCAACAAGCCGGAAAAACAATTGTGATTGTCACGCACGATCAGGAATTGGCGGGCAAATTTGCAGATCGAATAATTCGATTAAAAGATGGGAAACTCACGTAATTATTTAAAGGTTTCCGATGATTTATCTAGTAGGTTTCGTGATTGCCGTTCTTGTGATTTTTAATCTTTACGTTTCAATAAAAGTACTACGAGATGGTTTTAGTACGCGAACACAAAAACTCCTGCAATTGGGCTTTATTTGGCTTTTACCTATTATTGGTGGAGTAATCGCATCAAGCCTTGTTGGTGGAACCGGGCACCCTACAGTTGATTTATCAAGTGGTAAGGCGATGGAATTTGAAGATTACTGGCGTTCGCCACTTGATGGTGAAACTTCTGCTACCGACCATTCTACTTCTGATCATTCTTGTGATTGAGTTATGAATCTAACCGACCTACTAGCTCTTGCCCTTCGCAATCTTCGCCAAGCGAAATTGCGTACTGCGCTCACCGTGATGGGTGTGGTTGTCGGCGTAGCGGCGATCATCACGATGGTTAGTTTCGGTTTGGGATTACAAAATAACATCATCACAAATGCGCTGGCACGATTAGAAATTTTTACGACGATTACGGTTTCGGGCGTCAACGTAGATGCACTGCTGGAAATGAATGAATCGAGAACTCCTTTTGATGAAGATGAAGAAAAGCAGGTTTCACCGACTCCGACGCCAAGTGTTAGTCCGTTGCCATTTCCAACTCCTGAGCCGCGCCGGATTTTAGATGAAGCTGCATTGAGCGAAATTGAAAAAATTGCTGGTGTGAAATACGCGGTTCCGAATATAAATTATACGGGTTACTTGCGCTTCGAAAATCGTACGCGGCGACGAACCGTGAGTGGAGCATTCGCCAATCTCGAACGCGTTCCCGGCTTCAAAAAGTTTTTGGCAGGAAAAGGCTTCAGCGGCGATGATGCAGAGGAAATCATCGTCAATGAAAACTTCGCGCAGGGCTTTACGCAACCGCGCCAGCGCGAACGTCGCGGACCTTTTGCCAATCTGGAAAAACCGGATAAAAGTGATGAAGAACGCGCCGCCGCCGCTGAGAAATTACTCGGAAAAGAAATTGTTATCTTGACGCTCAAAGGCAATGAAATCGCACCTTCCAGCATTTTTGGCATTCCGCTGTTGAATGCTCCAAGTCAGGAAAATAACAAAAATTCTAAGACTGATCTTGATAATAAATTTGATCGCCACGTCTTCAAAATTGTCGGCGTACTTCCGAATGAGCAGCGCAATTTCAATCCGTTCGGCGGGCTGTCCGGCTTACTGATTCCGATCGAACAGGCGAAACGTTTTGCCGAGAGCAATCAGGATTCCATGTCGCAAATGGGAGCGGCACTGGTTGGCGATGCTGGATACCGCCAAGTCACAGTGCAAGTCGTAGACCCTACGCAAACGCAGATCGTTCATACAGAGCTGAAAAAACGCGGCTTCAATTTATTTCCGCTGCCGAATCTCGACGAAATTAAACGTGTATTTCTATTCATCAATGGAGCCTTGGCGTTGATTGGCGGGATTGCCTTGCTGGTCGCTTCGTTTGGAATTTCGAATACGATGATTATGTCCATCCGCGAACGGACGCGCGAGATTGGGATCATGAAAGCCATTGGCGGATCGGACGGCGAGATCATGAAAATCTTTTTCTTTGAAGCTTGTCTGATTGGATTTATGGGCGGATTGTTTGGCGTCTTGATTGGCTGGGGACTGACGAGCATCGCGAATCCATTGGTGAATAAATACATCGTGAAATCGGCGACAACGTACATTCAATTTTTTTCGATTCCCTGGTATTTGTGGATTGGAGCGATTTTGTTTGCCATCCTGATTGCGTTGCTGGCGGCACTTTATCCCGCTTCACAGGCAGCGCGTGTTGATCCAATTAAGGCGCTGCGACACGACTAAAATCGTAGCACAACCAGCCATGGTTGTGACCGCCTTTGCAAAAGGCGAATCTATTTCTCTATCACAGACTTGGTGGCGACCTGATTTTTATCTGGCTGCATGTTTATCGTGACGATCAAAATCTGAGTAATGTGAGAGATTAGCTTTTTTGCTACGGCAAAAAAGCTGTCGCAACCATGGCTGGTTACGCTACGAGAGCGGTGCGATAAATTGCGCTACATTTTTATTGCACCGCTCTCGACTTACATCGAATCTCTCGCTACTATTCCCCCACCGAAAACAAAAGATTTTTTTAGAGATAGCAGACACGGATTGCAAATTTTTTTGGAGTCACAACTGCGGGGCAGTGACTCTTTCTTCAACCGCTCCGCCCAAACTCTATCCATCAATTTTAGGAGGCAATAGCTATGGCAGAAAATCGTGGTGTAGTTTATCTCGGTCCCGGCAAGGTCGAAGTGCAAAGCATTAAATACCCGAAACTTACGATGCCGGACGGCAAAAAAGCCGAACACGCCGTTATTCTTAAAGTAGTCACAACCAATATTTGCGGCAGCGATCAACACATGGTTCGCGGTCGTACGACAGCTCCGACGGGCTTAGTGCTGGGACACGAAATCACTGGCGAAGTGGTTGAAGTCGGACGCGACGTAAAATTTATTAAAGCTGGCGACGTCTGTTCCGTGCCATTCAATGTGGCGTGCGGACGCTGCCGCAATTGCAAAGAGCAAAAAACCGGTATTTGCCTGACCGTGAATCCCGCGCGTGCAGGTGGAGCTTACGGCTACGTAGACATGGGCGGATGGGTCGGCGGACAGGCGGAATATGTGCTGATTCCGTACGCTGATTTTAACTTATTGAAATTCCCGGATGCGGCGCAGGCGATGGAAAAAATCAAAGACCTGACCTGCTTGTCGGATATTTTACCAACCGGTTTTCACGGCTGCGTTTCGGCTGGCGTTGGGCCGGGTACGATAGTTTATATCGCCGGAGCTGGCCCCGTTGGACTTGCCGCAGCGGCTTCTGCGCACCTGCTGGGAGCGGCTTGCGTGATCGTCGGCGATATGATTCCGGCGCGTTTGAAGCAGGCAAAATCATTCGGCTGCGAAGTCATTGATTTGAAAAAATCAGCGACACTCGCCGAACAAATCGAACAAATCGTCGGCGTCCCCGAAGTGGATTGCGCCGTTGATGCCGTCGGTTTTGAAGCGCGTGGACACGGCGCAGATTCCGGAGTCGAACGTCCGGCAACTGTGCTGAATTCCATTATGGAAGTTACCCGCGCAGGCGGTTCACTCGGCATTCCTGGACTCTACGTCACGGGCGATCCCGGCGGCGTAGACGAAGCTGCAAAAATCGGCAGCCTCAGCATCCGCCTTGGCTTAGGTTGGGCGAAGAGCCACGCTTTCTTCACTGGACAAACTCCGGTATTGAAGTACAACCGCCAACTGATGAACGCAATTTTGTACAACAAAATCAAGGTCGCCAAAGCTGTCAACGTCACCATGATTTCATTAGACGAAGCGGCGAAGGGCTATTCTGATTTTGATAAAGGTGCGGCGCGGAAATTCGTCATTGATCCGCATGGAGTCGTAAAATAAAGTCGAGAATATTTGCCACAGACAGCACTTGAAGCAGTATAAGTTTTTGGTGTTTTCTGTGGCAAATCTCATTCAACTGACAGCAATAAATATGGCATCGAACATCCCGATAGTTAGGCAAATAGCTTGGAGCTACGTAATTCCACAATACCTGTTATTCGGGCTAATAATTTACAGCTATTACTTACTGGGGGTTAGTAAATATATCTTTTTTGGCTCATTGACGTACCTAATATTATCTTACGGCTTACAATTCTTAATTCCTAAAAATCATAGGCACGGTATGAAGCTGATAAAACGGCATAGATTCACCGAAGCAATCCCGTTCTTTGAGAAAAGTGCGGACTTTTTTTCTAAAAATGGATGGGTAGATAAATACCGCTTCTTGACGCTGCTAAGCGCATCGAAATTGAGTTACCGCGAAATGGGATTATGCAATATCGCATTTTGTTATAGTCAAACCGGAAACGGTATCAGAGCAAAAGAATGTTATCAGCAAGTTTTGCAGGAATATCCTGAAAACGGCATAGCGACTGTGGGGTTAAACATGCTTACTTCGATGGATAATCAATCATAAAATCCGATCCGATATTAATTTGGTGGAGGATTACAAAATCTTACGCCTTGCGTCATAATCACTCATCCAAAATTCCAATTGAAAAACAAATAGTTCCGACCAGGAAAAGGAGATCACTTATGAAATCAAAATTTGTTTGTGCCGTAGTTTTTGTTCTATGCATCTGCGCGTCTTCGGCCTTGGCGCAAGACACCAAAGCCCGTGTCATTGTCTTTGGTGCGCATCCTGACGATCCTGAAATTGGGACTGCCGGAGTCGCTGCGTTGTGGGCTGCGAAAGGGCATCAGGTCAAATTAGTCTCTTGTACGAATGGCGATATCGGGCATTGGAAAGAAGCTGGCGGACAGCTTTATCGCAGGCGCAAAGCAGAAGTCGAACGCGCGGCAAAATTGATGGGGTATACAGTTGAGCAGATGGATAATCACGATGGTGAATTGGAACCGACGCTCGAAAATCGCAAGAAGGTTACGCGGCTGATTCGTGAATGGAAAGCTGATATTGTTATCAGTCATCGCCCGAATGATTACCATCCAGATCATCGCTACGCTGGCGTGCTGGTGCAGGATGCGGCGTACATGGTGACGGTTCCGAATTTCTGTCCTGAAGTCCCGCATCTCACAAAAAATCCGATTTTTTTATATTCATCAGATCGCTTTGATAAACCGAATCCATTCGCGGCGGATATCATCGTAGACATTGATTCGGTGATGGAAAAGAAGCTCGATGGATTGCTCGGAATGGTTTCGCAATTCTATGAAGGCGGCGCGAATGGCGATGAATCACTGATGAATAAAGATCCGGAATTCGTGAAAAAACGCTGGGCGGAGGTTCGTGCGCGGTTCGTGGATCGTCAGGTAAACATTGCCAATAAGTACCGAAAAAACCTCGAAGAATGGTATGGTAAAGCTCGTGCGGCGAAGGTCGTCCATGCAGAAGCATTCGAGATTTGCGAATACGGGCGTAGACCCGATAAAGCGGAACTTAAAAAACTGTTCCCGTTTTTTGAGTAAAAAAATGTCCAACAAGCTGAAGTTTATTGGACATTTGAAGAATTGGTTTTTCGTATATTCTAAGGAGTAATAGCAATGAAATTAGCGGTCACATTTTTATTTGCATTAGTAATCACAAGTGCTGTTTTGGCGACTCAGGATTCATTCATTCCTGACCAAAAAGGCTTCATTCGGAACTGGTTGATTCTGGCTCCGATTGCGATGGAAGACGAAAATGAAGGCGCGGCGGAATTGAATAAAAAACAAATCAAAGACGAAGCTAAGCTTCAGCCGAAGGAAGGCGATGAAGCTACGATTGGTGCCGCGAAGATGAAATGGAAAGCGCATCAAACAGCAGATTTTTTCATTGATTTCGTGAAATATGTAGCGGGTGGGAGAGGTGAACAAGTTGTCGGCTATGCCGTGACCTACATCGTTGCCGACGCAGAAATGAAAGATGTCAAAGCGAAGCTTGGCAGCAACGATCAGGCGAAGCTTTATGTGAACGGGACGCAGCAAATTATGTTCGATGATACACGAACACTTGAAGCCGATCAGGATACGTCGAAACCTTTTACGCTGAATAAAGGTGTGAATACAGTAGTTTTCAAGGTCGTCAATCAGGAAAATAACTGGCAGGGATGCCTGCGCTTCGTGGATGCGAACGGCGATCCGGTGAAGGGGCTGAAAGTAAAATTGATGCCCTAGTCGGAGCGCAAGCATCCTGCTTGCCGCGCGAGCGCGTTCAACGCCGCTCGCGTAAAGTGGCGAGAATTTCTCGTGATATCGGTTTACTCCCTCGCCACGGTGCGTTTGCCTCGCTTCGCTGGCAAACGCGGCCAGCAGGATGCTGGCGCTCCCAGTGCTGAAAAATGGAGCGGATGAATGTTTAGAATGAAATTATTACTAATTATTTTGGTGACTGCGCTGGCGCTTGCATGTCAATCGCCAGCCAATAGAGACACGGCTCCCACTACTTCATCAGAAATGAAATTGGAACGGTTTCCCTTCAAAGGCAAAGTGGTTGAAATTACAGATAAAAGCAGGAAGCGTGTCAAAATTAATCACGAAAAAATTGAAGGTCGAATGGACGCAATGACGATGGATTTTACCGTCAAAGATGATGCGCATTTTGATCAACTGGCTGCCGGAGACGAAGTCAAAGCATCGTACGTTTTCAATCCGAATGACAGCCGTTCGTGGTTGGAAAATTTGGAAGTAACGAAAAAGTAAAATGCAGAAGCCTGCACGCAGTAAGGG
>JAYTCQ010000109.1:0-13856 GCA_043736395.1 Blastocatellia bacterium
TTTGTCAAACTGCTACAGAGCAGCATTGAAAACGCAGCTGTCGACGTTTTACTTAAACGACTAGACCATTTTTTAGAGGTTACATAAGACCCGGCTAAACTTCCTGAAGCGGCAACTATGACGGCGGCTGGTGCTCCTAACAACAATGAGATTAAAAACAAAAAGATTCCGCCGCCTGAGATAAAAACTTTAGTTCCGGGAATTTGTATCGGGAAACAACTGAGGAGCACCACCACCAGCGCTCCACATCCTACCTGTATCAGAAGTATCCGATCCAATTTGACCAATTCAGTAACAGCATAGATTAAAGAAGCCATTCCCAGGCAAAGCGAAAAGAGCCAGTATGGGTTGTTTTTGAATTTGTATTCCTGGCTCTGCAGTATGCCCATAGGTAATGTAAACGATTGATTTTAAACTTCTAGAAGTACTCATCACTTCTTATGATTTTTTTCATAAGAACGCACGCGAAAGCTATTTAAGTGCAATTTATACGCCACAATTTAAGAGAATAAAGATGATCTTTAATGAAAAGAATTAAGGCTAAAATGACTGAACGCAATTCTGATGGAACGAGGGGTTTTAGGCACTAATAAATTGTAACTTCGGTCAGAAAGACTGAGTAACAACTTCTCTTATGAACAAATTATCAGAAAAAAATAATGAAGAGAATAATTTAAGGGGGACTTTATTTAGCTACCAGGTATCCAGGTGGACAATAACAAGTAAAAGCTGACTTTTTTTGATATGTGAGGACAACAAATGTTGTTAATTATTTTACTTACCACGACAATGCAGGAAATCAACCACTGGAATCTTTAGAATCCAACCAGATTGTAACTGGTCCGGAGTTGTGAATTTCAACCAACATCTCAGCACCAAAAACCCCGGTTTGAACTGTCAGTCCCATTTCCTGAATTTTTTCCACAAAGGAATCACACATTGGGGCCGCAAGTTCCGGTTTAGCAGCTTCGCCAAAATCAGGTCTGCGCCCCTTGCGACAATTAGCATAAAGCGTAAATTGTGAAATCACTAAAATTTCGGCTTTAACATCCAAAGCTGATAAATTAAATTTTCCTTTGGCATCAGCAAAAATGCGCAAATTCAGCAGTTTGCTGACAAGCCATTCGAGGTCGGCAGCGGTGTCTTCCTGGCCAATCCCAAGCAAGACCACTAAACCAGTTTTGATACTTCCAGTTTCACGCCCGGCGACAGTTACCTTTCCTTGAATGACTCTTTGTAAAAGTGCGCGCATAAATTTTGCAGGATGTTAGGCAGGAAATAATTCTTGACGAGTAAAATTATAAACGGAGATTACCGAAAAATTTACATGTTTCCGGCAATCTCCGTAGCTTAAAAATTTAGTTTACTGTTTCTTCGGCGGGAGCTACAGCTTCAACTTCTGAAGTAGTTTTTGAGGAAATTCCTTCATCACCCTGCGCTTGAGAAGCAAGTTTTTCAAGGTCTTCATCAGTGGCTTCATCAGGATTGATGCCAAGCTTTTCAAGCAGCGAATTCACATCAACGCCGGACGCGCCAAGCTTGTCCGTCAATTGACTGAGCATTTGCGGCTTATCTCCACCTAACGATCCCACTAACGAACCCGCCATTCCGAGCAAGCCGCCATCTGTTTTTTCTTCTTCACCGTCTTTATTACCTGAGACCTGATCTACCAGGCCTCCAACCATGTCTTGCCATCCCATAATGAACCCTTTCCTTTTTGTAAAATTAAACTTCGCAACCAAAGAGGAATTCTTCGATTGACAGACCCAGAGTATTTTTGTGAAAAATACGTTCAGAGAGTAAAACTGATTAATTGAAAACTCAATCTACTACCAATGTTTAAGGCATTAAATTTTACTTTCTGGCTTTAAAATTACATTTTCTGTTACGTGACAAAAAACGATTCTTGACTTGGATGTTATAAATTTGTCAGTATGCAGCGAACCGCCAGCACGGTCCCTCGCTCGGCGCTGATTGTTTTGTGGAGGACTTTATATCGTGCGTCAGCCTATTTGCTTTTCTTTCTCTCTTAAATTTTCATTCTTGACCATATTTCTTACCGGCTTAATGCTGACGACGGCGTTTGCACAGCAATTGCCCGGGGACTTACCAATCATGGAGTCAACCAGAGAAGTCAAAACAACTTCTCTTGCAACTCCACGCGTCGCTCTCGGCAAAGACCTTTACTGCGCCGGATTTATTAGTCAAACAGAAGTCAAAAGCGACCTGCGAATTATTGGCAGCGAAGAAGAAAATCTTATCGCTTATTACAGCCAGGGAAATACTGTTTACTTTGAAATCGGAGCGCAAAATGTTCGCCCTGAAATGCTTTTTTCAATTGTTCGTCCACTGGGAGAGTTCAAATATCCCTTCAAAGAAAACAAGAAATCTTTGGGAGTTTTCACCCAGGAATTAGGCGTGCTTCGCGTTCTTGCAGTACAAGGCAAAGTCGCCACCGCGCGCATCATTTTTTCCTGTGATGACATTAAGCACGGAGACTTATTATTACCTTTTCAAGAACGACAAGCTCCCGTGACAGATTTCAAAAATTCGCTTCCACGCTATCAACAAACCTCTGGTCAAAAAACCGGACGCATTGTGATGCAGCGTGAACATCGAGAAATGATCAGCCCTCGTGATGTCGTTTACATTGATCTTGGTTCAGAAAGCGGCGTCACGGTCGGTGATAAATTTACGATCTTCCGCCAGACTCCAAGAGACGGGAGCTTCGTGCGTTTTCGCGATGACAATGTAACGGTGCAAAGCAACAGTGACTTCGGCAGTGATAAGTTAAAAGGCGGCGCTGACTCTAACGATAAATCACATCAATGGCGGCAGGATGTGGAAAACAATCGAGCTGAAATTCCGAAAAAAATCGTTGGAGAATTGGTTGTTATCGCCGTCAAAGGCAAAGCCTCAACAGCAATTGTGACGCGTACGACGCAGGAAGTTCATAACGGCGATACGATTGAAGTGTTGAAATAAAATATTTTCTTGTATTGAAAAAGGGAGCCGGAAATATTCTTGCTCCCTTTTTATTTTGAAAATTTGCTGGAGAAATCAATGAAACGTACGATCATCCTTACTGCACTTCTGGCTCTTTTAGCGACGAGTATTTTCGCACAACGTCGACCGACACTAACAGACGATGACGTTGAAGCGGCAAAAAAACCAAAGGTGGAAGAAAAAACCAAGCCAAGTGAGACTTCCTCAGCGCGTACTAATTCAACATGGATAGAAGTTGCACCAGCTTTGAGCGGATTCAAAATCTTAATGCCAGCTCAGCCGAAGGCAAGCTTACAACCACAAGATCTCCCGATGCTGGGCACTACAGAATTTCACCAGTTGCAAATCAGCGATGACAAGGATTTCTATCAAATAGTTTATTTTAAATTGCCTGAGTCTAAATCCGTCAACACAAACAGCAAATCATTTCAAGAAGCTTTTTTTGTTGGAATGGCTAAAGGATTTATGGAAAAAGTTGAGGGTGAATTGATAAAAGACACTGCGATCAATCATCTGGGTTACGAAGGACGCGAAATTCAAATTAAAACATCATCTGCGATGGTGTGGAGCCGCATGTTTATGATTAACGGTACAATGTATTCATTAACTATCGGATCCCCGAATGAAGTGACAGAAAATCAGAAAAGGTTCTTCAGTTCATTTCAAATAAAATAAGGAAATAAAAATTTTCGTTTCCTCGTGAGTTTACTCTCACTTCCTTTGTTTTACCTTCTCGTCAATTCCTAATTTCTCCCGCGCATTCAAATAAAATTGATAGAAATATCCGTACATTGACCAGCAGGACGAAATAACTACGACCCATAACATCGCGCGTCCCAAGCCATAAAAAATCATTCGTACATCAAGAGCCGTCACGTCCCCTGCGCCGAAGACGTGCGTTAATGCCACACCCATTTCGGGAACAGTCCAAAAAGCAATAATCGGGAACGCTTTGGTTTCAACGGGCGGCGCGCCTGACACCGAAGCCATCAGCAATAAAAGGATCGCCAACACCTGCGACACCATTTTAAATTTGCCTGCTGTGGAGGCAGCAATCGCCCATCCTTCGGTCGCTGCAATGGAACGCAGCCCTGACACAGCAAATTCACGTCCGATGATAATCACGACTGCCCAGGCTGGCGCGAGGCGGTTTTCGACTAATGAAATCAAGGCTGAAGAGATCAACAGCTTATCGGCTATCGGATCAAGTAAAATCCCAAGCCGCGAAACCTGTTTGCGTTTGCGTGCAATGTAGCCATCAAAATAATCCGTTGCCGCCGCTACCACAAATAATCCAACCGCCATGATGTGCTGCGGTAATCCGAACCAATTCTCCGAAAACTTCGTCAGCAACACCACCACCAATAACGGCGCAATGAAGATGCGAAGAAGAGTTAGGGAGTTGGGTAAATTCATAGGAAGGTGATCGGTGATCGGTGGTCAGTAATCGGCTTTTTTCCGATCACCGTCCACCGACCACTATCCTCGATATACATTCGTAATCGGCATTCTGCGATCACGTCCAAACGCTCGTGTCGTCACTTTAATTCCCGGTGCGGCCTGACGGCGTTTGTATTCGTTGATGTCTACGGTTCTGACAACCCAGCGCACAGTTTCTTCGTTGAAGCCTTCGGCGATAATCGCCTCAATGCTCATATCCTGTTCGACGTACATTTCTAAAATCGCGTCGAGAATTTCATACGGCGGCAATGAATCCTGATCTTTTTGATCGTCGCGCAGTTCGGCGGACGGCGGACGCGTAATTATATATTCAGGAATCACTGGCGCGGCTCCGCGTTGATTCACGTAATAACAAAGCTCGTAGACCAACATTTTCGGGACGTCTTTAATGACCGTTAAGCCGCCGCACATATCGCCGTACAATGTTGAATAGCCCACACTCGTCTCGCTTTTATTGCCAGTGGAAAGCACCAGCGCACCGAATTTATTCGAGAGCGCCATCAAAATATTTCCGCGAATTCGGGCTTGCAGATTTTCTTCTGCGATTCCCATCGGCGTCCCCGCAAACGCAGGCTTCAGCATTTCCAGGTACTGCTTGAACGTATCTTCAATCGCAATTTCTTCGTATTGCACTCCCAGATTTTCCGCCAGCAATTTTGCATCACGCCCACTTTCAGAAGACGAATATCGTGTTGGCATAAACACGCAGCGTACCTTGTCAGCACCAAGTGCGTCCGCCGCAATGCAGGCAACAATCGCAGAATCTACGCCGCCGGATAATCCGATGACAACGCGCTCGAATCCGTTTTTGCGGACGTAATCGCGAGTGCCAAGTACTAATGCTTTATAGGTTTCTTCCGCTCTGGAAAGTCGTGGCGCGATGGTGGATTCAATTTTTTCACGCGATTTCGTTTCATATTTTTCCGCTAACACGATTTTTTCGGCACGCATCCCTTCGCTGAAAACGTCAACGCGTTCCTGACGACGACGCGGATCGTATAAGCGTTCGCGGAAAACTCTTTCCGTATTAATATCGGCAAAAATCAATTCTTCCTCGAAGACTTTGCCACGTGCGATTAAACCTCCGCGCTCATCAAAAACCAGACTATCACCATCGAAAACCAATTCGTCCTGCCCACCAACTAAATTCACGTACGCCAAAGCCACCGCGTTGTCTTCGGCTCGCGTAGCCAGCATTCGTTCACGGTCTCCACCCTTCGCAGAATGGTAGGGCGAGGCAGAAACATTGACAATGATGTGCGCTCCGGCTAAGGATTGAACCTGCGTCGGACCGCCGGGATACCAGATATCTTCGCAAATATTGACACCGATCAAGACATCGCCAAGCTGAAAAATCGGAGCGGTTTCCCCGGCTTTGAAATACCGATAGTCATCAAAGACGCCGTAATTCGGCAGATATGTTTTGTGATAGACGCCCTTAAGTTCGCCGTCATAAATCACCGCCGCCGCGTTGTGAATATCAGTCGTTTTATTTACGAATCCAACTATCGTCGTGATTTCTTTGGAAGCCGCGATAATCTCATCCAATGCTTGCAAATTCGCAGAAATAAATTGCGGCTTGAGCAATAAATCTTCCGGCGGATAACCCGTGATCGCCAGCTCCGGCAATGCAATAATATCTGCGCCCTGATTTCTGGCTTGCTCAATGTAGTGAATGATTTTTGCGGTGTTGCCCGCGATGTCTCCCATTCGGGGATTGATCTGAGCAAGTGCGATGCGAATAGTAGTCATAATACTTTGGGAAGATCAGGGGAGGCTGAGAGGGGTTAATTAATCGGCGACTTCAACGGTATCAATAATACCAATAATCGCCGCATCAATCGGACGATCTTTCATTCCTTCCGCCAGCCGAGCACTGCTGCCAGACACAACTAAAACTTTTTCGCGCACGCCTGCACCGACTGTGTCTACAGCCACGAGGTAGTTGTTTTCGTCCTCGCCTTTCAGCGTGATTGGACGGACCAGCAAAAGCTTACTTCCGTGCAAACGTTCGTCCTTGCGCGTCGCAACGACTGTCCCGATGACTCTGGCGATAATCATAAAATAGTTCGCAGTAGATAGTTCGCGGTTCGCAGTAAGAAAGTTCACAGTTCGCAGTAAATGCAGTTCACAAGAGACTGCGAACCGCGAACTTCCTGCTGCGAACTACTTCTTCGTCAATCCCAGCGGTAACACTTCATCAACTGAAGCGTGTGGGCGTGGGATGACGTGGACGCCGACTAATTCTCCGACACGGCGAGCGGCAGCGGCTCCGGCATCAGTGGCAGCTTTCACAGCGGCTACATCTCCCCGCACGATAGCAGTGACGAATCCGGCGCCGATTTTTTCGTAGCCGATTAAGGTTACGTTGGCAGCTTTCACCATTGCGTCGGCGGCTTCAATCGTAGCCACCAGACCTTTCGTTTCAATCATTCCAAGAGCTTCCATTTATTCTCCTCACTGTCCGGCAAACTTCAGTTTGCTGATGGGTTTACAATTATAAAGACAGTGCGCGAACTAACAGTTCACGCTACATTTCAATTCATCAATTTCGCAGCTTGCGATAAGAGTTCAACTAATTCTTCGCGCGTCAAAGTAATTGTTTCAGCGTCGCTCATTCGCGATGTGGAATCGCCGCCAATGCCGCAAGCCTGTCCGGTCCGCGCTTCCGGTGGCATTGCTCCGTTACGTTCACGAATATCAAACAGCTTCGGAATTGCACGATCAGGAATCGTATTCTCATTTCCCAGACTGCGAGCGATGGCGCTGATTTTACAAGTATGTTCTAACGTTTCGAGTTTATTGAAAGCGTGTTCCAGCGTATCCGCATAAGCGACTGCGCCGTGATTCGCCATCAATAAAGCATCGTGATATGCCAGATAAGGTTCAATCGCGTCCGTCAATTCGCGCGTCGAAGGCGTACCGTAATCCGCCAGCGGTACACATCCGAGCGTCAACACAACTTCAGATAAAATTGCTTTGTCGAGCGACAATCCGGCAACTGCAAAACCTGTTGCGTACGGCGGATGAAAATGCACGACGGCATTCACATCAGGACGCGCCAGATAAATTACGCGATGCATCGGCCACTCTGAAGAAACTTTATAGTTGGAGGGTTCAAGCGGATTTCCGTCAACGTCTACGACCACCATCATGTCAGTTGTCATCCAGCCTTTGCTGACTCCTGACGGCGTAGCGATGCAGCGATTCGGCGCTACTCTGACGCTGATGTTTCCATCACCTGCGACGATATGACCGCGCTCATAGCTGCGTCGTGCAGTGTCAACAATTTGTTCTTTGATTAATCTTTCGTCCATTATGTGTACGATAGGCGTCCCCGCCTGTCGCTTTTCTAACTCTGTAAATTCATCAGGAAAATAACTTCCTGCGACTAAGACGACAGGCGGGACGCCTATCGTACCTATCCATCATCTCGCAAAAAATCTCTAAAATCCGCACTAATTCCTGTCGTCGTTTGCCCTGACGAATTTGGTTGCGCCAGAAAATACGAAAGGCTTTCGAGGGAAATTGAGAAGTCTACGTTTTTGATTTTGACACCAGCTCGAGGTTGCAATCTGACCGGAGCAAAATTCAAAACTGCCCTGACTCCTGCTGAAGTCACATCTTCAAAAACCTGTTCTGCAATCAGCGCTGGCACAGCTAACACGACAATTTCGACCAACTGATTTTTAATTGCAGACCCTAAATTATTGGCATCCTGAACCTTCAAGCCACTGCGAGTGGAGAGTCCGATTTTTTCGGCATCGTTGTCAAAAATTCCGACGATGCGAAAGCCATTGACGTTGAACCCACCATAAGTTGCCAACGCCAAACCTAAGTTTCCGGCTCCGACAATGGCGACTTTTCGGTTCACATTCAAGCCTAAAATTTGCCGCAACTGACGGCGTAAATCGTTGATTGAATAACCTACGCCGCGCACCCCGAATTCTCCAAAATAGGCTAAATCCTTGCGTATTTGCGCCGAATTTAATGCAAATTGTTCCGCCATCGCTTTCGATGAAATTCGTTCGACTCCTTCGCCTGCCAATTCGTCCAGACATCGCAAATAAAGCGACAGACGACTGGTGGTGAGTTCGGAGATTTTCTCAGTTTTCATCGCGGCAAAATGTAGGCGTAACTCTTCAAATTTCTATCACTTACTCAACTAAACCACAACGATAACGCAGCGTCTGTCAGACTGTCAATTAGCGCGAATTGACAGTGCTTGCGGCTGTCTCTTACACTCCCTGAAGAGTTGTCTAAAAACCACAGAGAAGGAGAACGCACATTGATTGCTCATCTGTCAGGGCTGTTATTCAGCAAGCATCCGAATTCCGTGATCGTAGATGTTAACGGCGTGGGTTATGAAGTCACCATTCCGCTTTCGACGTTTTATGATTTGAGTGAAGAAGGCACAGCCGTAGCCCTTCGCATCCATACGCACGTGCGCGAAGATGCGTTGCAACTCTTCGGATTTCGCACCGAGCGTGAGAAAAAATTATTTTTGCTCTTAACCAGCGTCTCCGGCATCGGGCCAAAATTAGCCATCACAATTCTGTCCGGAATGAGTGCCGATGAATTGATCCCCGCGATTCGCAACAATGAACTAGCGCGCCTCGTCAACATTCCCGGTGTCGGCAAAAAAACTGCGGAACGCTTAGTCCTTGAGTTGAAAGATAAATTGTCCGCGCTATCTTCGCCGGAACTGGAAGAACAGTACCGCTTAGCTGGAGGCGCAGGCAGCAAAAATTCCATCGTAGACGACATCGTTTCTGCCTTAGTAAATTTAGGCTTCCAACGCGCCGCTGCCGAAAAAGCCGTGAACGCTACGATGCAGGAAAATCCCGATGCGAATTTTTCACAACTGACAAAACTTTCAATGCGAAAGCTGGCGCGATAAATGCCTAAAAACAAAGCTATAACTGAAGATGAAGACACTCGCGTAATCGGCGGCGGTACCGCCGATGCTGAGCAGCAAATTGAACTCAGCTTGCGTCCGCAATACCTGCGGGAATACATCGGGCAAAAGAAAGTCAAAGATAATCTCAACATCTTCGTTAAAGCCGCCTGTGCGCGCGGGGAATCGTTGGATCACGTTTTATTGAATGGCCCGCCGGGCTTAGGTAAAACCACTTTAGCGCAAATTGTCTCGCGGGAAATGGGAGCGAAAATCCATGTTACTTCCGGGCCCGTGATTGAAAAGCCTGGTGACCTCGCGGCGATGCTCACGAATTTGGAAGAAGGTGACGTTTTATTTATTGATGAAATTCATCGGTTGCATCCGGCGATTGAGGAAATTTTGTATCCGGCGATGGAAGATTTCGAGTTGGATTTAATCATCGGGCAAGGACCTTCAGCGCGTTCGGTGAAGCTGGATTTGCCGCGCTTTACGTTGATTGGAGCTACGACACGAGCGGGAATGATCACGGCTCCGCTGCGAGGACGCTTCGGAATTAATTTTCATTTAGATTTTTATCCGATCGAAGACCTGCAAATTATCGTACTAAGATCAGCGGATATTTTGGGTGTAGAAATTGACGACGCCGGAGCCAATGCAATTGCGCGGCGCTCGCGTGGGACTCCGCGAATTGTGAATCGGTTGCTGCGCCGCGTCCGTGATTTTGCCGAAGTTGAATACGAAGGTAAAATTACGTTGGAAGTTGCAACTGATGCGCTGAATCGAATGGAAGTTGACCGCTTTGGCCTTGATGAAGTTGATCGAAAATTACTGACGACGATCATCGAAAAATTCAATGGCGGCCCCGTCGGAGTCAGTACGATTTCGGCGGCGATTCAGGAAGAAAAAGATGCGATTGAGGAAATTTATGAACCGTACCTGATCCAAATCGGCTTTTTAAATCGTACTCCACGCGGTAGAGTTGTCACGCCAGCGGCTTATCACCATCTGGGCTTGACCTTACCAGGAATGATCAGCACCGATCAACCAGGCTTGTTTTGATGAATAGTAGCATTATCAAATATCCAACTGCCGGACGTTTACGATTTGGCATTAAAAATCGCACCACGAAGCGGCGGATTCTTTTCCGTACGATTGAAAGCTTTCTCGATAATGATCTGATTACGTCCTCAGCAGCCATCACGTATTTTGGAATGCTATTTCTGTTTCCGACTTTATTATTAGCCTTGAGCATTGGTGAGCGATTTTTTGGCGATGCAATTTCGCAAAATTTTATGACTCGGCTGATGACGTTCTTACCGGGTTCAACTGATCTCGTGAAGAAAAATCTTGAAGCGATCAGTCAGGTCTCTACCGGTTTGCTTATCACGGCGCTGACAATTTTGCTGTGGGCTGGATCGTGGATTTTTACGGTCATCGAACGTGCTGTTTGTCGCATCTGGGGAACTAAACCCCGACCTTTTTTGCGCGGAAGATTTCTCACTATCGGAATGATTGCGGCAGTCGGAATATTGCTGCTTTCTTCAGTTCTCGTGACCTCCAGCGTAGTCGCTATCCAAACATTAATGGAACATATTCCAGTCAAGCAGGTTCCCGTTCAAATTGCCTGGTTCGGTTCAATCCTCTGGCGAACTGTCTTCGCTTCATTAAGTCTTTTGTTAACGACTTCACTTTTCGCGCTTATTTACCGGGTTATGCCGAACACCCGCATTGATTTGTTCGAAGTAGTTCCCGGAGCCATCATTGCAGGTGTTCTGTGGGAAGCCGCTAAATATGGGTTCGCGTGGATGATTCCCTATTTTCATTATGATTTACTTTACGGCTCCATCGGCGCAGGCGTAGCGTTGCTGACGTGGGGATATTTATCAAGCTTGATCATGCTGTTCGGAGCGCAACTGACCGCCGTATTACATTGCCGCCGTTTATTCGGCGAAGACATGGAAGAAGAAAAAAAATGAAGCGAATCTGCGTGTTCTGTGGCTCTAATCGAGGCATGCGGAGCGAATACATTGAAGCTGCTCAGTCGTTGGGAAAAATTTTAGTTGAAAGAAATCTTAGCCTTGTCTACGGTGGCGGAAATGTTGGATTGATGGGCGTCATTGCTGATGCTGTTCTAGCTGAAGGCGGTGAAGTTATCGGTGTGATTCCGCAATCGCTGGTTGACCGCGAAGTGGCTCACCAAAATTTAACCAAAATGCACATCGTCAATTCCATGCACGAACGCAAAGCGTTAATGGCTGATCTCTCCGATGGATTTATCGCGATGCCCGGAGGTATGGGAACCTTTGATGAATTCTGTGAAATTCTGACTTGGGCGCAGCTTGGCATTCATCAAAAACCGTGTGGCATTTTGAACGTCGAAAACTATTTCACTCCATTATTGAAAATGTTCGATCACGCCAGAGATGAAGGATTTTTGCGCGATACTCATCGGGATTTAGTTATGGAATCCACCACGCCGGAAACATTATTGGAGTTGTTTGATAATTATCAGCCAAAACCTGTCGTAAAATGGATGGGTCTCGATAAAGTATAATGCATAACGAAAAGATTTTTATTCTCCTGTTTTGGGGCATTGCTGTTTCCCTTTTTTGGGATGAATATTTGGGGCAGTTGGGCAGAAAAAACGTATGAGAAATGGAAAGACAGTCCGTTCATTTGGGCGGAGTTTAATAGATTTCCGCTCAGTATTTTCAAAATCGCAAGAACTCGCGAAAATTACATTCGATATGTAAGAATTGTTTCCTAGATCGTCATCATAATCTTCACAATTATCACAGTTACTTTTGTTTTCGCTGATTCGTAAAAATATCCATGCACATCTCAGAATTCGACTTTGAATTACCTCCTGAATTAATCGCGCAACATCCGATTGAACCGCGCGATCATTCACGCTTACTCATCGTCAATCGTCAAACGCAGCAATCGCATGACAGCACTTTTCATGAGTTGCCAAATTTGCTTTCTGCAAATGATGTGTTGGTTATTAACAATACGCGTGTCTTCCCGGCTCGCTTGATTGGTCATCGGATCGTCAATGGGGTTTCAGGCGCAAAAGTCGAAGCATTATTGACTCGACGCTTGTCGGTGAATCAATGGGAAGCGATGGCGAAACCCGGACGAGCTTTTCCAATTGGAGCAAAAATTTCTTTTGGCAACGATCAACTGCAAGCTGAAGTGGTTGCCCTATTGGATGATGGAAGACGCGTCATTCAATTCGTGGCGGAAAGTGACATTGACGCGCTGATTGATGAAGTTGGTAACACTCCACTGCCGCCATATATCAAGCGTGACTACGATGAAAAAATTCGTCTGGATGAACCGCGCTATCAAACAATTTATGCCAAAGAACGTGGCGCGATTGCGGCTCCCACGGCAGGCTTACATTTCACGGATCGCATCTTTGGTGAATTGAAAACTCGCGGCATAGAAATTATCCAAATTACGCACCACGTCGGCGCGGCAACCTTTCAACCTGTGCGTGTCGAAACAATTGAGGATCATCGCCTCGAAGCCGAAAGCTACGAAATTAGTGAATCTGCCGCTAATGCCATGAACGCCGCCAAAGCTGCCGGAAAACGGATTATCGCCGTTGGCACCACGACTACGCGAGCCTTGGAAAGCGCAGTAAATTCTGACGGAAAAGTTAGCTCTGGCTGTCACAGCACAGAACTTTGCATCCTTCCCGGCTATCGCTTCAAAGCAGTCGATGCACTCATCACAAATTTTCATCTGCCTCAATCTTCTTTGCTGATTTTGGTATCTACATTTACTGGACACGATTTAATTTTGAAGGCATACCAACATGCCGTAAATGAACGTTATCGCTTTTACAGCTACGGTGATTGTATGTTTATATCTTAACGATATGAATGCGTCTCGTCCTCTCATAACTGAAGAAACCGAACAACCATTTAATGGTACGCTCTGCCCTTTAACCCTGATTGATTTGAATGAATTGTGGTTGCTTGACCTGCGCGTATTTATTGATGCAGAAGCTTATGAACGTGAGACGTTTCGCCATTTGCTGACGAATCCGACCTGTGTCGCTCGCCAAATTCGGGATGAACACGGAAAGATGTCCGCCTTTGCCATCGCCGTGATTGAAGAAGATGGCGTCGGGCATGTAACGACAATTGGCGTTTCACCTGAACATCGAAGGCGCGGGCTGGCAAGATTAATGCTGCTTTCGATTGAGCACGGATTTGCTTTGCAGGGAGTTTCCACGATGCGGCTTGAAGTGAGAACAGACAATCGTGGCGCACAGGAACTTTACGAATTAATCGGCTATACGATCACGCAAAGGATGGAACGATATTATTCAACTGGGGATGACGGATATATGATGGTGAAGTCGATTTTGGGAGTGAATTGGGGGTTCTGAAAATAGTGATGAGTAGAAAGTGATG
Source organism: Blastocatellia bacterium (assembly GCA_043736395.1). Lineage (GTDB taxonomy): Bacteria > Acidobacteriota > Blastocatellia > RBC074 > RBC074 > JAFDVL01. Next base: position 13,795 of record JAYTCQ010000109.1, read on the forward strand.
AGTGATGAGTTAAGTTCGTACTTTCTTACTCATCACTCATCACTTTCTACTCATCACTTATT
>JAYTCQ010000110.1:0-13233 GCA_043736395.1 Blastocatellia bacterium
TGGTAACTCGTCGCATTTACCAAGTCGCTATCGCTCCCTGTACCGTACCCTTCGATTAAGTTTTTGGAAACCACGAATCCCAATACATCTTGGCTCCCATTTTGATGAGCTTCCAGGTTTTTGACCATTGAATCTCACCGCCTTCGCCGTAAATAATTTTCTTCAGTAATTGATCGCGCAAATATTTACCTTCGCGCTTGAGCATAAATTCTTTGGCGAATGGTTTAGCAACATCGAAGAAGCTGAAATTCGGGTCCATTACAATACCAATGCCTTCCAGCGTCATCAAAGCACGAATGATATACGTGAAATTCGGCGGGAGGCGGAACGGATATTTGTACATCACTTCTGCCATTTCATACGTCAGTTCCTTAAAGCGGATGTCACCGAGTTTTAAGTTGAAATAATTCTTAAATAAATCAGCAATGACGGGACGCATTTCGTCTACATCGACATCGTGCGGCAGAAAATCAAGGTTAATTAAATCCTGTACCAGGCCGTTCACGTCTTTTTCCACCAAGTGAAAAAAAGCGTCAATCATTTTGGTTTGCAGCTCATTCGGAATACGTCCTACCATCCCAAAATCGAAGAACGCCAGGCGTCCATCGGGCATGACGCGAATATTTCCCGGATGCGGATCAGCGTGAAAAAATCCGTCTTCCAGTAACTGTTTCAGATATGTTTTTGACATCAATGTGATGATGTCGTGCGGAGAGATTCCGCGAGCTTGCAGTTCGTCCAATTCTAAAACTTTAGTGCCGTGAATAAATTCCATGGTCAGCACCCGTGAAGACGAATGTGACCAATAGATTTGCGGCACATGAACAAAGTTCCAGTCTTTAAAATTTTGCCGGAAGACTTCAGAATTTTGCGCTTCCTGACAATAATCCAGCTCTTCAAAAATTACGGCAGCGAATTCGCCAATCGTGCCTTTCCAATCAATGCCGCGCGTCAGATTTGGGTAGCGATTCATGAAGTCGGCAATGCGTCGCAGCACGGCCAAATCAAGATTAACCATACCGGCCAGATTTGGACGCTGAACTTTAATGGCAACTTCTGCGCCTGAATGCAAACGTCCCTGATAAACCTGGCCCAGCGAAGCCGCCGCAATCGGTTCAGGATCAATCGAAGCAAATAATTTAGGGATTGAATAGCCGAGTTCACGTTCGATAATTTGCATCGCTTCTTCGTTCGGGAAGCGCGGAACGTTGTCTTGCAATTTACTCAGTTCTTTGATGTAAGCCAGTGGCAGCAGGTCAGCGCGCGTGGCGACTGCCTGTCCGATTTTGATGAATGTCGGGCCAAGTTTCAGTAAGCGACCGTGCAGCCATTCGGCCTGCCACTGCAAATGTTTTTCTTCCGATTCGTTCTTTTTTCCAATGAACCAGCCGCGATGATAGGCATAAAGAAAAATATGATAAAGCGAAAAAGTCCACACAATTTGCGCCGCTCGCCAGCGTTCGCGCCAGCCGCCAATTTCCAAATTTGGATCGTATGTCGCCGGCGGTTCAGGCGGAGTATATTTTGAGAGGGCTTGCGGTTCGGCGATTTCTTCAAGAGAAGGAGCCACCGGAACTAAATCAATCACCTGATTATTTTTGGATGATGGCAATTCCGCAATTTCGTACCTTGCAATGCTCATAATCAAACGCCTCGAAATGGTCAGTACCGTCTGCGGTAGCGGACGGGTCAATCTGCAATGCTTCATACCATCCGCTACCGCAGACGGTACCGACATAGCGTCATACGCCTCAGACGTAAGTAAAGTTGCGATTCGCGACCGGTGCAGCAAAATATTTGACGGTAGTGTCACGATCTTTGGCAATTTGCATTTTCAATTCTTCCATCCCGGCGAATTTCCTTTCGCCGCGAATTCGATGTAAAAAACGAACGCGAATTGTTTTGCCGTACAACGAATTTTCAAAGTCAATCACATGCGTCTCGACCTTAGATTCCAGATCAAGTCCGATGGTTGGACGTTTGCCGACATTCGTCACACTTCGATGCCAAACGCCATCAATCAACGCGAGCGTGATGTAGACACCATCGGCAGGGAGCACACGATTTTGCACCGCGAGATTCGCCGTCGGAAAAGAAATCGTCCGTCCAAGCTTACGTCCTTCGATCACAATTCCTTCAATGCCGTACGCGCGTCCGAGCATTCTTCGGGCTAAATTCACGCGTCCTGCTTTGAGCAAATGCCGTACCGAAGTGGAACTGATGCGATGATTATGCAGGCGAATTTCCGGCACTTCGGAGGCGAGAAATCCGTGTCGTTCCGCTTCAATTTTTAACAGTTCAATATTGCCGCGCCGATCTTTTCCAAAGGCGAAACCCTTGCCGAGATGCACTTCCTGCGCGCCTAAAGTTTCCACCATAAATCGTTCAATAAATTCTTCCGCCGAAAGCGCAGCCAGTTCGCGGGTGAACGGCAAGACCAGGACTTGCTGCATTCCGAGTTGCTTCAATCCCTCCATTTTTTGGGCGAACGTCTGCAGCAAAGGCGGGGCGGATTCGGGCCTCAGCACCTGACGTGGATGCGGATCAAATGTAATTAAAGTGGGAGTCGCTCCGGTTAGAAAAGCGCGTTCGACGACAGTTTTGACAATTGCCTGATGCCCCAGATGCAAGCCGTCAAAGACTCCGATCGTGAGAACGGATGGGCGTTTGAGATCGGGATTTTCGAGGTCGTGAATGATATTCATAAGGAGAGGTGGTTGGATGTCGGTGGCTGGTGGTTGGTAAAGAAGTTCGCAGTATTTAGTTCGCGGTTCGCAGTAAATATTTTTCATCGCAAGACTGCGAACTGTCTCCGCTGCGAACCGCGAACTTCTTTACCAACCACCAGCCACCAACATCCAACCACCATTTTATTATAATTCAATCATCAATTGATCGTAAGCCAGTTCGACGTTTGGGGGGAGTTGGCTGGCGACTTCAGAATGTTTGAAATCGTGGCTGATGTGCGTCAGCAGTGTGCGGCGCGGCGACAGAAAATTGATGTACTCCAGCGATTGCTCCAAATGCAAATGCGTCGGATGAGGTTTATGGCGCAGCGCGTCGAGGATCAATAAATCCAAGCCTTTGAGCGCTTCCAACGCTTCGTCGGGGATTAGATTACAATCTGTCACGAAGGCAAAACTTTGCTTTCCATCACTGATGCGAAAAGCGGTCACTTCGCCTTTGCCGTGAACGACCGGAATTGGTGTCACGCGCAGTCCGCAAATTTCCAGTGCTTCAAAATTATTGAGTATCAGCGGATTAATTTGCGGGAGTCCGCCACCGACGTGCTTCGCTTCGAAGATGTAGTAAAACACCCGTCGAATTTGGCTCCATGTGCTTTCGCTGGCGTGAACGTTGACGGCTCCGTGCTTAAAATTTATCGGACGAATATCGTCAAGTCCGAAGACGTGATCAGCGTGACAATGCGTGACGAGCAGGGCATCGAGTTTTGTTAATTTGGCGCGCAAAGCCTGTTGCCGAAAATCGGTCGAAATATCAATGACAATGGTTTGTCCTTCGTGTTCGATCATCAATCCGGTCCGCAACCGATTGTCGCGCGAATCAGTTGACGTACACGTCTCACACACGCACCCAATCATGGGTACGCCGACGGATGTTCCTGTGCCGAGAAAAGTTAAAATCATAGGAAATAGTGATGAGTGATGAGGAACGAGTGATGAGTAGAAAGACACTCATTACTCATCACTTTCTACTCATCACTCATTACTTCCCCCGAAGGGAGACAAACTGCATCTGCAAATCGCGCAGCAGGGTCGTGAAGAAATCTTCTTCCTGTGGATTCAGATTGCCGACGGTTTTTTCCTTCAAAATCATGAGCAATCCGATGCCTTGTTGAGCAGCAGGCAAATTGACTTCGGCTTTGCCGGTCGCGGGATGCTCCATTAATCCCAGATGAATAAACGCGAGCGAAGTCGCCAGCGAATAAATCAATTCCATGAACGGAGTCATTTCCGGTTCTTCGCCATCATCCGCAAAATCCATGGTCGCCTCAGGGACTGGTTCCGGCGCAGGCTGAGCCGCGGAACTGGTCGAGAAAATCTCTTCCTGACGGACGGGCGCAGGTGCTGGTGTGGGCGGTGGAGCCGCTACGACGGGTTCCGGTTCTGGTTCCGGCAGGTTGTCGCGCAAGGAACCATCTGGATTAAATAAACGACGGTCAGTGACTTTTAATTCAATATCTTGTTCTTGAGACATAACTAGGGTAAATCGCTCCTTATGATGAGTTGAAATTTAAATCCAGATCTTAACACATCCGCTCAAAGATTTTAGGTGCAAGGATGATGAGTTTTAGTTTAGGATGGAAGAACTTGGTCAAAGTCGCTGGATGAACGTACTCAATTGGTGAGCCTTTTTAGGAGGTGAATGAAATCTTTATTCCGAAATCCTTTTTTTAAAATGATACAGAATTGTTGGCATTGGGCGGCGATCTGGACGGCCTTAGCGTGGGGCTTGGGCGGTCTCGACGGTTTGCGGTATGCGACGTACGCAAATGCTTTTGTCGCAGGTTTGATAAGCAGCATTCTGTTTGTGGCCTTCATAAAAGCACAGAAGGGAAATGCAGAAACAGAAGCAGCGCGAGAAAAGGGAAAATCCCGCTTTTTATGTCCTAATTGTCTGCATTTTGGAGCCTTTCTGCACCAATGCGGCAGCTGTCAATCCATCATCGAAGAATTTCAGGTGGATACGCAAGGCCAATTTAATCCAGCGTGTGTGGAGTGCCAAACCGTAATTTTCCCAGGCAACATTCAAGCGTCATGCGATCAATGTCTGCGCCCTTCGAACCCTGAATTGCATCATCACCGCAGCGTCGAAATTCTGGTCACGCTCGCTGACAAAGATTTTCAAGAACTTCTGAAAACTTCAAATGCGCAATCGCAGCGCTCGCTCTGGAACGTTGATTTTTTCTTTTGTGATGAGAATCAGACTTTGAAGTATGTTTTGAATTTCGGGAGTTCAACTCAGGCAGAGGTTTTAGACGAACAAACCGATGCCTTGAAATGGATTGATGGTTTATGGCTTGATTTGAATCAATCCGATCCTTTGCAAGTGGCACGTCAATTGGATGCGCTTATACGAAATCATAATTTAGCCGAAACAGAACGTCTTCGCATAAAAGTTTTTGTCCGACAGGAACAAATAGATTCCGTCCTGCGTCTAAGACTTGAACAGCAATTTGGCGAAGTTCGCTACGGAATTGCTCCCGAACAATTATTTTTACCAGCTATGATCCCGGCTTTGTCAGTGGCGGCAGAAGATTTTATTATCAGCCCAGCCGTTGAACCAAAAGCTACTCGTTTGCCAAAAAATCAGGAGGTACGATCATGACTTCAACTCTTATTATCGCCACGTTGCTGGGAACTGTCACGGGTTATCCATTGATGAAGAAATGGCAGGCGTTGCAGCTTGAAGCGAAAATAGAAACGCCAGAAAAGAAACCAGGGGTTTTTTCGCAGATTTCAAAGTGGTGGACAGTCGCGGTCTTCGGCGTTCCCTTGATGCTTTATCGGCCCGATTTCGTACTCGTGATTGTGGCATTGGCGATGCTCGGCGGATTGTTTCCACCAATCATCGTACCGTTATTGATGGCATTAGTTTTCTTTGCGTATTTCGCAAATCCAGTGGTATGCATGGCGGGATTTCTCGTCGTTGCCATTCCAATCATTGTGGCAAACCGTACATCGTTCAATGATCGGAGCTATTCCCTTAAGAATTTAACTTTGGCGGGTGCCCTGTCAGTGCTGCTGGTAGAAAGTATTTTGATGGTTTCCGCGCAGACAAATTGGATGACCAGTAACCCAGAAATGTTAGTCTGGATGGGCGGAAAAAGAGCGATTCCTTCGTTAATTTCTGCTCTCAAGCATCCAGAACTATCGGTGAAAGGTGCAGCCCTTAAGGAACTTGTAAATTACGAGCACGAAGCCTGGCCAGCTTTGCTACAGGATTTTGAAAATGGCGATTCACTACAGCAACGCTACACCGTAGAAGTGGGAATCAGAAATGGAAAAGTTTCAGAGATTACAAGCAAGGGAGATGCTTCAATTAAGGGCTTTGAAAGCGCCGTCGGTTCTGACGATCCTGCGATCAGCCAAGCCGCCATCAACGAACTGGTCAAGCTCAAAGCCGTCTCGCAACTGCTTGCGATGCTCCCCAAAAAAGAATTAAATCATTATTGGAATTCTGTTCAGCCAATGGTTTTTGCAGCGCTTCGTACCTTCAAAACGGAAGAAGTTTTACCGCAAATTATGGAGACATTTCGCGGCGTTGAGCCGAAGGGATTAGATTATGGAATCTCGCGCGAAATTGCAAAATTCGGCAAACCTGCAATTCCGATTCTGCTCAATTCCCTGGGAAGCAGTGATAAGTACGAGGCCAATTTGGCGCAGTATTCTTTATTAGAATTGGGGCTGTCTGCGAAACCGGATTTAATGAAATCGCTCAGGCATGACAAAGGGTATCGACAGTATGGCTCCGGCATCATTCTGGCACAACTCAATGTTAAGGAGGCAACTCCTTATCTGATCGAAATGCTGAATGATGAAGTAGGGCGTCAGCATGCAGTCTGGTGTTTAGGTCAGCTCGGAGACGAACAGGGAACTCCACCTCTGATCGCGTTATATCAGAAGTCACCCGACCGCGAAATCTTGCGGAATATTGGGATGACAGGAGGGACAGCAGCGAAATTATTTCTCAAAGAATTAATGCGGAAGACACCCGATCCGCAGGTGCGCCAGGACGCTCTTGAAATCATCGCACAAGCTTTTTGGATCGAACAAGGAAAGGAAGGGATTCGCCTGGCTGTCGCTCAATTGGCTGATCTGGAAAAAGAAATACGCCAGCAAGCAGCGAAACGAATCCGTGAATGGAATGAGCCTTCGTTATTGCCATTTCTAATTGAAGCCGACGTGCGCGAACACAAACTAAAAACTCCTGTTGAGAATTGCGAAATTCACGCGACGATCGCGGCTTTTACCAAGCAATAAGAAGTCAATAAGAAATTGTATGAAATCCCTGTTCCGAAATTCTTTTTTCAAGTTAGCGACTGATTATTGGATGATTGGAGTTTACCTCCTCGCGTTAGCGTGGGGAATTGGCGGAGCTACGGGACTGCGTGTCGCGGCGATTTTTGATGCTTGTCTGGTTGGAATTTTTGGAGGAGCTTTTCTGCTGGCGTATTGTGCCGGAATGCGTGATTGGCAAGGCCAAAAAGAGTGCGGTGGGCAACGTCGTTTTCTTTGTCATCATTGCCTGCATCTTGGCGATTTTTTAGCCGAATGTGGTCTGTGTAAAGAGCATATCGAAGCGTTTCAGTTGAATACGAAAGGTGCATTTAATAAGGCGTGTCTAGCGTGTCAGGAAATAATTTTCCCTGATAAGTTTATGGCTTCGTGCTACTACTGTAAGCAGCCCTCCGACCCGGCAATTTATCACCATCGCCGTGTGAATATCCTAGCGGTTATCTCAAATAATGATTTTGCAGAATTGCTGAAAAATAGCGGCGAAGAGGTGAGAATTTCCGATGATGGAACCGAATTTTTTTACTACGATGCAGATGGGATATTGCAGTACGTACTGAATCTTGAAAATGCTGGTGCCGAACATAGATCAGAAAGTTACCGCCATGCCTGGCAGCAAGTAGAGCGGATTTGGATAGATGCTGACGGAGTTGACGCGTTGCAAGTCGCCCGTCAAACCGATGCGTTAACGCGCAGAATGTTAGAACCTGAAAATCTACAAAAAATAAAAGTTCTCGTCCGCCAAAACGAAATTGATTCTGTCGTGCGGTTGCGCTTGGAACAACAATTCGGCACTTTGAGTTATGGCATCTCGCCTGAACAATTAATTTCGATTGCTGTTCCAATTTCTCCAAAATCTTTCACGGCAGAAAATTCTGAGACGCCGGAAATAAACTCTGCTCCAAAGCGGAACGCTGAAGACAAGGAGCGGCAATCATGATGTTGAGTATTTTCATCTCAGCATTAATCGGGGGCGCTGTTGGCTACTCGTTGATGAAGCTTGAATTGAAATCTTTACAGCACGAGAAAGAGCGAAAGATTTTAGAATTTGTTTCGCAAGGGTTAGCGATTGCCGTCTGTGTATTACCATTTTTTCTGTTCGGGTTTTCTGCCGCTTTCGTAATTGTTACTTTGATAGCGGTTGCTAGTTTGAGAAAAATTCTAGCTGCAATCATATTTATTGGAGGTGTGGGGTATCTCTTCGGTAGCTGGGAAGGCTTATTTGCTATTTATATATGTCTGGGTGTTTTGATTATTCCAATTGCTCTTATTTTTAAAATGGTTCGCTATAATTTTACCTCAAAACAGTACACTTCTTTGGGGATAGGTGACAATGAACCAGCTCCCAAAATAAATGAAGATAATACTTATCCTGTCCGACGGATTTCGCTGCGAAACATGGCTATCTACTGCTCGTTGTTTATAGTATTTACTAAATCAATCCCCCTTGAGGTTAATGTAATTCAATCATTGTATAGCAAAAAGAAAGCTCTACCGATTTTAGTTCAAGCCGCATCGAATGGTCAGTACGGAGCGTTCAGCGCGCTGAAAGGGTATGGAACTGAGGCACTTCAATTAGAACTTGAACTGCTTCGTAATAAATTTCAGGAGATCAATGCCACTGTAGATTCAAATGATCAGAGCTCTGATTACCAAATCGCGGAGCTTACTTCAAATATTCTGGAAATAGGTGAAGCCGGAAGCCTGAGTCAATTCGGCGAAAATCAAAAAAAAGCATTACGGGCGGCGGTCATCCATTCCTCAAATCCCGCAAGTAGTATTGCCATTACTGAATTAGTTAAATTGAATGCAATTCCTGACTTGGTGTCGTCTCTGGATTCGAGGAACGCCGAAGAGGTAACACAAGCTCTCTTACAATTTCATCCAAGTGAAACGATTCCGTTACTAATGAAATGGCAGCTCAATGGTAAAGAATCAGGTTATAACGAAGGAACTGGTTACTATTCCCGTAAGGATGAATATTATAGCGCAGAGTTTGCCAAGTATGGTTTGCGAGCAGTTCCAGAATTGATTCCCTATCTTGGTGATGAAAATAAAAAAGTTAGGTTGTTCACAACTCAGATTTTTCGAAAGATTGGCCCGCGAGCTATCCCTGTGCTCAAGAGTTTACTGGACTCGAATAATTTTCTAATCGTAAATCAAGCCGCATATATTCTGGGAATGTCGGGGGAAAAAAGTGCAGTTCCAATCCTGATTAAAAAAATCGAGCAAGAGGAAGATGATGACGACGGTTCTTTAGCCGAAGCTTTAAGTAATATTTCGGATGAGCGTGCAACGCAATTTTTTATCTCTGATTATCAAGTATGGAAAGATTCACTTGAGAAAGGAAAGCAATGGGAAGAACTGGATGAAAATGAAATTTACGATGAATCTATCGCGCGGACAAAGACTGCATTGGCGAAATCTTTTCTCGAAAGTGCTGCTCTTCAATCGAAGTCGCTGACTTATCGGAAGCATTTGATTCAGTTATTTGAAATTTATTTTTGGAAGGGAACCAACAAAGCGAAAATGGGCAGTTTGGTCGAAGCCTTGCAAAATTCATCAGCGGAGCAAAGCCAGTTGACAGCAGTTGAGCTTAGTAAAATGGGCGATCCTGTAGTATTGCCATTCCTAATTGAAGCTGACAAAAGGGCACACAAAACAGGAACCCCCATTGAAAACTGCGAAATTCATAAAAGTATCGCAGCTTTTTCCAAATGAAAAAATCACGGTATATAAAATCGTAATGAAATTTTTTGATCGGATTTTTGACCCAACATCTCAGCCAGTGTTTCCAATCATCTTTCGAGAACAAGATCGTTCGATTTGTTCTCGTTGTTTATGTTTTTATCAAGGCGCGTATGGATGTTTGCGTTGCCAGCGCGAAGTCGACAATAACGAGAATGGTTATTTTGTTGTTGATGCTTGTCCTCATTGCCACGATCTGAGTTTAGGGATTGAAGTGAAAGTAGTCGCGTTATGCCGAGGTTGTAATTTTCTGGGTGATACAAATTGGATTCGTTCAATTGATCTGCGCGTGATGGCGGTTCTTTCAGAACGGGATTTTGAATTGTTTGCAAACGTAGCGTTCGCCATTCCGACTGTGACCGTTGATCAACAGCATCGTTATTTTATGCTGTCGTCCAAAGCAGGAACAGAATTTGTGCTTTGGACAAAGCCTTCAACCACTGAAAAAGCTATTACCAATCCCCTAAATTTGTTGCATTTTCTTGATTATTTGTGGATTGATGCGGAAGGCGAAGACCCTTTGAAATTCGTCAGAAAGATTGACGCTTTCGTGCGGGAATGGTTAATTGACGATGCGAAAATTAAGCAGGTTCGTGCCGCTGTCTGGCAAGCATCACTTGATCCGATTATTGCCAATTGGTTAGCGGCGCACTTCGATGAAGTGTATTACAACGTACTGCCGGAGACTGTGCTGAACTTGCCAATCGGTGGAACTCCTCTCTCGGTGCTTATGAAGAAGCGCGGATTTTGAAACTATGAAAATATGGGATTCCCGGCGGCTGTACAATCAATTTTTTTACGACAAAGAACGCACCGTCGCTACCGTGGGTTTGCAGGGGCACGGCAAAACTGTATTTCTGGCTTCGCTGTTTCGCGATAGTTTTTTTGTGTTGTCGGATGCGCTGCGACCGTACTCGGTACGCGCGGTTACGGCGAAGGCGGATGACGTTTTTTATGGGAATGCGATTGCGCTCCAGGAGCTGGAATTGCCTCCGGCGAATCCGCGCAGTAAGCCCGATCCCGCGATTCTTGAGTTCTCAAATATTCCTCGCCTGGGCAGCAAAAAAACGCGCAGCATTCGCTTAACTTTCTATGACATCGCCGGAGAAGTTTTCAGCAATGATCGGCTGGTGAGCGAATATGCTACGTACCTGAAAGAAGCGGATGACATTATTTTTTTGCTTGATCCGACGCACGAGGAATTCAATGTTTTACGCGCGGCACGTTTGATTGATTTAGTAAATCGAATGAATCAATTCAAAAAACAGAACATCATTATTGCTTTGTCAAAGATGGACGAGTTGCGCGAACAATCTGAGTGGTCAGAAATTTTAGGAAATTTGTGGCCCGATTTACCGCCTTCGCATTTGGGTTTGTCGGACTATCTGACACAGATGGATTACCTGTCAGAAATGTTGCGTCAATGGTGGATGATTCCACAGCGAGGCGCACAGAATTTGATTAATACAATGCCTGAAAATGTAAGGTTTTGCGCACTCTCCGCCGTCGGGCATCAACCGATTTGGGATTGTGCTGAATGCCAATCCATCAATGTGGCGACAGTGCGAAATTGTGTGAAATGCCAAGCTGCGCGATTAGGTGCGGGCTTGCGTTTATCGCGGCAGATGGAGCCGTTTCGCGTGCGCGATCCGCTCTTCTGGATTTTTCGGGCGGCAGGAGTGATGTAGGGTTTCGTGTCAGTAGCCCGCGCGTGAGCAAGGGCTGCTTTGGCAGTGCGCCCATCGGCATCAACGTACGCCCCTTGCTCACGCCTTGTCATTACCCAAATCTTTGCACGGAACGTGCGATTTGGTTTTCAGCCCGCGAAGTCGGGCGATAGAATAAAGCCCAGGGTGGAGCGCGTTGCGTGCGGAACCCTGGGGACATTGGCGAAAAATCACTCAGCCCGCGTAGCGGGCGACAGCGTGTGGTCAACAATCTGCCAAGGTCTATCGCCCACTTCGCGGGCTTAATAATTCCCCTTGACGAATTCCTGGGGTTCCGGCTGCCTTCACCCCAGGCTTTATGCTGTCGTCCGCCTTCGCGGACTAAGATCGTGTAAAGATTTAGGTAATGACAAGGCTCACGCGCGGACTACTGACAGTCTCATCCAAAGAAAAATTGCTATTATGAACGTGTCACAACATTTATTTTCAAGCGTCGAGCGCGGCTATTTTCCGAAGCACGGGAGAGGATTCCAAACCGTTGCAATCACCCCGGATTTAGCGCGTACGGAAGACTTGGCGCATCTCGAAGATTTATCCTTTTACGCACTCAGTCGTGAAGCGCGTACGGCTGAAATTAAACCCACGAAAGAAACTTTTTTCAAATTGCCTTCCGGGAAATTAGCGATTGGGGTGACGAAATATTTGGGTACGGATTCGCTGGGGCGCGAAGGGAATTACGTCACGCATCATGTGATTTTTGAAGAGCGGGATTTTTCGGGAAATGTGTTTACGGTGCTGCATTCATTGCGCGAAATGGATGTCACTGCTGACCTGACGCCGCGTGAATTGCCGAAGGTTGCGCTAAAAATTTCGGACTACAAATTTGATCCTGAAAAATTGAATGACATCAACACCGAAGCGATTACGAATTTTTATCAACTGGCACTGAGCAATTCTGAAAAAACAATTTTGTTGATTGGTGAAGCTGCGGCTATGTTGATCGAATCGTTATTTGCTTTTTTGTTACCGGAAGAACGGCTGCCGCTTTTTTTCTCGACGCATTTTTATGAATCCGATTCGCTGCGTACGAACTTCAAAATCGTAGCGGTGAATCATCGCGGTGAAAATCCTTCTTCGCTTGAAAATTATCTGGAAATTGATTTGTCCGCGCCAAAATTAAATTCTGCAATTCAACCTTCGCGGCACGCAAAATGGTTGAGCGAATGTGTAGCCGCGAAACGATGGAATGAAATCGAAAACGTCAATAAAATCGTAGCTGCGGTGCGCCGCGATGAAGTTCCAAATTTGTTGCCTGAGACAGCGATAGCGCGTGGCGTCTTGCGCGATTTGACTTCTGATGAAAGCGTAAAATTATTGTTTGGGAATTCAATTTTCATCAAAGAATATGTTCACGAATTGGCGGAACGCAACGATGAAAAATCCATCGAAAAATTATTGAAAATCGCTTCGCCGACAGAGTTATTAGGAGCGGCTGCTGATGAAAAAATCGTGATGGATTCTTTGCAAGCCATTAAAGCCATCGCACGTGATCGGTCTTGGCGCGAATGGCGAAAGCGGTATAGTAGCGACGTGTATTTTAAATTATTGCCGGAAGCGAAATGGTGGGACATTTGGAAATAAAAAAACTGACAGGAAAAAAGGGGGTAGGAAAAAAAGAATTTCTATAGAACCTGTTTGCAGTTTAAAGAGAAATCGTTTTTACTGGGAGAATGGGATATACAACAGATGTAACGGTGTCGCAATTCGAGCTGTTAGAGCAA
>JAYTCQ010000111.1:0-3639 GCA_043736395.1 Blastocatellia bacterium
GAGAATATCCGTTGTGATCCTGTCGCCACGCTTCCGAAGTCAATAAATAATTCAATGATGCGATTGGCTTGCGCCACGGCACTTCCAACGAAGCTTTGAGGAACTTCGCGTATTGATTCATCATCCCATCTACGATTGGCAAAAATGCTTCATAACAGGGGAAAAGCCCGTGTCTTCCAGTTAATAAATAACCCTGCAACCAGCCCTGACAGTTATGTTCGCTTAAAATTTCCAGGACACGTCCGTCGGAACTGGTATGTTCTGTGCCCGGAGGCAGCGGCCAAACGTATTGCCGATCCGTCACCGTTAACACTTCGGCCAGACGGTTTGATTCCAATTCGTCAGGACAGACAATTCGAAAATTGCGCTGCGATTGATTACGGGTGATGACTTCACTGAGGTAGGCCCCGAAAAATTTCATGTGGCTCAGGCTTGATGCGCCTCGTTCATTAATTTCGACGGCATGCGAATCAAGAGCGGGCAATTCTAGTGGGACTCGGATGTCACCACCGAAGCTGTGGGCATTCATCGCAATTCTTTTTTCACCTTGCGGACAAAGCGCTACAATGTCTGCAAAGGGCTGGCCATCCTGATCGAATAATTCATCCGGTTGATAAGAACGCAACCAATGTTCAAGTGCCGCCAGGTGAGCTGGATTCGTTTTCGGTTCCTTAACGGGAATCTGGTGTGACCGGAAAGAGCCTTCAACCTGATGACCGTCCATGTCTTTCGGGCCGCCCATGCCTTTTGGTGTTTGCAGAATAATCATTGGCCACTGCGGACGTTCGGGACTATGTCCTAGTCGTGCTTGTCCCTGAAGCGCGCGAATTTCCCGGTACGCCCAATCCACCGCCTCATTCATATCTTCATCCAGCTGCTTGCTATTGCTGACAATGCGTACGGCATAGCCATAGCCCGTGAACAAGGCGTTCAATTCGTCATCAGTCATTGAAGCAAAGATCGTTGGATTCGAAATCTTGAAGCCGTTCAGATGCAGAATCGGCAACACTGCTCCATCCGTGGCAGGATTCAAAAATTTGGTACTGTGCCAGGCTCCGGCGGTTGGCCCGGTTTCTGCTTCACCGTCGCCGACAATGCAGGCTACGATTAAATCCGGATTATCGAAGGCTGCGCCGAATGACGTTGCTAATGCGTAGCCTAACTCGCCACCTTCACTAATGACGCCGGGAAGGGCGGGACTTAGATGGCTGGGAAAACCATAAGGCCACGAGAAGCGTTTCAGGAAGATTTCAAGGCCTGCCAAATCTCGCGTGACATCAGGATAGAATTCAGTCATTGTCCCTTCCAGATACATATTGGCCATGTTCGCCGCTGCACCATGCCCCGGCCCTGTGACCAGTAAAATATTTGCGTCAGTCCGTTGAATTAGACGATTCAGATGCGTGTAGATAACATTGATGCCCGGCGCGGTGCCAAAATGTCCAAGCAGGCGATCTTTGATATGTTCCGGTTTCAAAGGTTCTCGTAGCAATGGATTGGATTGAAGATAAATTTGTGCTGCCGAAAGATAATTCACCGCTCGTTGATAGCGGGCAGTCGCTTCACTGGAGATCGTCGGTTCAGAAGATTGAATAGTTGCGCTTTGTAATTTTTGTTGCGTCGTCATACTGGCTTTTCCTATTAAAGTTATTCCGCTTCCTCGAATTGTGCAAGTGCTTCGTAGGCCTCAGCTCCATCTACTGTCGCTGCCCCTCCACCCATCAAAAATGAATTACTTTATTACAGCTAATTCCCCCAAAATCTTGAAGGTTGTGGTTTATTCTGACTTGTACTAATACAGTCCTTTCCCTTGAGTCATCCACAACGAGACTACTGTGCAATAGTTAGACCACTAACAACGAACCACCAGATAAAGCACTTGTCAAAAGCCTTCTTGCAAGGTGGGTGAAACTCCGCATTTGAAAGGGGAAAATTTCCCTAACGAAAAATAACAAGTAGTTATTGTCATCAGTAAGGCAGTAAACTCGAATATATAATTTTGGTACGTTGCTTGCCTCTGTGTCCTGTGAACCAATAATTTGGAGGAATCACCAATGAAATCTGTACGATTGATCAATCAGTCAGAGCGCAAGTACACAAAACAGGTCAGTCCGCACGTAGCATTTGCTAATTTATTCGCCACAGCCAAAGTTACCAGTCAGGTAAAAACAGCATAAAAATATCTAAGGCAGCCCAAATAATATCGAACTCGATCAGCAGGACGAGGAGCGCGTAAGATTCGTTTATAATATTTTACTTCGCATGACAGACGGCAGTGGCTTCAGGTTGCGTTGTGAGTTCACTGGAATATTCTGTGGTTGGGTTAAGAGTGCATTTGATAGTTTTATTAAAACTAAGGTAGCCAGCGAACCAACAATCGCGCCGATTAAATCCCATTGTAAATCGCGCGGAGTATCGTAAGCGCTCCAAATTCGTTTACCGCCAAAATACAATTCATCCCATAGTTCAGTAATTTCATAAAAAGCCGCGAGGCTAAAAGTCACTGTGATGGTAATAAACGTTACTACGCTTAATGGGACAAGATAATGCATTCGCTCAAACCAGGCGCGAATCAACCAGAATAAGGCGGGAGCCAGGAGGATAGGAATTACCAGATGTGCAAAAACATCGTAAGGAACAGACCAAGGAATTTTCTCGTACCAACGAAAATGATTTCCGACGGTATCAATTTCAACAGCAGCGAAAGCAAGGAAAAGAATAAAGATTGGAATTTTAATTCCGTGTCGCAGTTTAAAATATACCCGGCAGGCAAAAAGCAAAACCAAACTGACAATAGTTATTAACCACAGCGGACGATAAGCCAGATTGAGCGACGCGATAATAAATAAAGCCGTTGCTGCTGGAAACTCGATAAACATTGTCCACTTAGGAAAACTCTTTTTGGATGGTACTGCGTCGGTTTTTTCCATGCAGTTCCTTTAAGCATGAACACGAACAATTTCAACTGAACAATGCGCCCGAGCTGCAACAGAGGTTGAAACACTACCGAGCAATAGGCGTTCAATTTTACCCATCCCCTGAGCGCCCATAAAAATACAATCAGCTCCCCAGGCTTCGGCTGCATCGCATAGCAAGTGTTTTGGATCTTCCATTTTGACAAGTTTCGAAACCTGACAGCCATGAGCTTTCAATTTTTGCATAGCCTCTTCCATTTTTATTTCCAGTTGTTTCTTGGCTTCTGCTACCCATTCGGCGAGTGCCGCCGCGGAATCTTCAGCTCCGATCATGTGTAATTCCCAGGAGGCATTGACCAAACGGACTTCAGTGGCGACAGGCCATGTCCGCTGCACGACCGCGTCGACCGCAGCCATCGCGCCAGCCGAGCCGTCCATGCCGATAATGAGACGGATGGGAGTGTTCTGTTCTTCGACTCGACCTCGCGCGACGCGGACTGAACAATGAGCGGCAGTGACAATTTTTTGCGAAACGCTGCCTAGAAAAAAACGACCAATAGCAGAGCGGCTGTGTGATCCGACTACAATTAAATCAGGTTTCCAATGATCGGCGATATCTAATAAAACATTGCCCGGCGAGCCGAACTGGCTTTGAGGAGTAACTTCCCAAAGCGGAAACATCGTGCGAATTGCCACAGCCGCATCGCGTGCCTGTATGAATGCC
>JAYTCQ010000112.1:0-1978 GCA_043736395.1 Blastocatellia bacterium
CTCAGGATTATCTCTGTCAGTGGAATAATCGCGTTATTAGTTTTGATTATGATGGTTCCTGATGCGGAAGCGCAACGCCGTAAAAATCGTCGCCCAAGCAAGGCTAAAAATATTGGGATTGGGACAGCAATTGGCGCAATTGGCGGCGGGTTGATCGGTGGTCGTAAAGGTGTGCTGATTGGAGCGGGAGCAGGCGCGGCTACTGGTTACGGTACTTATAAATACAAGCAAAGAAAACATAGGAGACGTAATTAGGCTTCTGATGACAGATAGTTAGAATTAGATTGATTTGCAGTTTAACTAAAAGGAGTAACCAGAATTATGATGTCACCTCACAAGAAAGAAACAGTAACTCAGCAAAATCAAATGATTAAAGTTGATTATTCTACTAATGAAAACAGTTTATATTTAGTTGCGCCAATAAAACAGGATCAGAGCTTGGTTGTGAAGTCGCAGTTGGAAGTCTCCAGAATTCAATTATTGGAAGATCAAGTGCGCCGATTGAGTAAAGAGGTTGCTTTTATGTCATCACTAATTGATCAAAAAGAAAAATTGCTTCAAAATTTTCATGTTCGCGAACAAGAATTGAAAGCTTCAATGTTTTACCATTGAATGAAAGAAATACGCTGATAACGGTCTGATTTCGCACACAACACGCGAACACAAAGATCAACTTGGAGAAATTTATGGAGACAAATGCTACATCAGAAGTTCTGACAACGCCCAGCACTTTAATAGCTTTTTTTGATGATAAAAAAAGTTTTGAAGACGCGTACAAAATTTTGACTGATCTGGAATATCCGCCCGTTAGCATTACGTTAGCAATGGCAGAAAAGCAGTATCACGAACATTATCAATCTGAACCTGAGCATAACGAAATGCCGAAGCAAGATGCACAGGGCGGGCGTGATGTCGGCTTGGAAGGCGACGACTCTATTAAGACCACAAAGGCCGCTGAAGGCTTTGCACTCGGTTCAGCCGCAGGTGCTGGTCTTGGTGCTTTAGGCCTTTTGGGAGTCACTTTACTTGTTCCGGGGGTTGCTGTAATCGGGGCGTTAGCGGCCACTCTGGCAGGTGCCGGAGCCGGGGGCGCTGTGGGTGGATTAACCGGATTATTATTTGGTTCTGCACACCCGGAAGACAATGCGAAAAGCTACGAAGAAAACCTTGCAAATGGTAGATTTATGATACGAGTTAGTCCAAGGTCAGTTGAAGATTCCAATTTAATTGAAAAAAATTGGGTCTCATTAGGGGGAGAAGTCGAAGTTCGTTAGGAATCTAATGTAAACATTTGAAAAAGCCAGGATGTCACTGATTATAAAGTGCTCCTGGCTATTTTTATTTCTAAATTTGCTGCAAATTTAGATATTTTTGAGAGAAATTATTCAAGCGTCGAACAAATAAGGCACACCGTATCTGAATTTTTGGAAAGCTCGGTTTTTAGTAGTCGCAGCCAAGGTGCAAAACTCAAACATACGTGCCGCCGCACAAATCTGCACTTTTAGTTCATCATAAAGCGAAGAAATTTCTTAATTATCGATACCTGCTCATCGCGTTTATTCAATGCGAGATTTATACATTCTTTTGAACCCTCAACCGTCTCTGTCCTCACCAAAAACTTGATTCTCGCTCAGTGCCAGTTTACATTGCTATTCGCTTTACTCTGCTTATCTTTTTTATAGCGAGACGGAATTTCTATGAAAAAATCTTCCGACTCTCACTTGACCTTACCTGCGTATTAGCTGCTCTGGTGGTAGTGAATGATGACTTCGAAATGAGGCAACTATGAAATTACAAACCCAAAAAATCTTTCGATCTTTGTTGGTATTTGTGATCGCTGCATTCCTGTTGGCGGCGCGTCCCTCGGTGCACCTTGAACCCGCATTGGCGCAACGTGCGAATGCGCGCCCGAACATCATCATCATTATGTCCGACGACATGGGTTGGTCAGACATCGGTTGTTATGGCGGCGAAATCA
>JAYTCQ010000113.1:0-6758 GCA_043736395.1 Blastocatellia bacterium
GCAAACTGCCACCGGGGCAGGCATTTATAACCTAGCTCTCATCGCGCCAAACGTTTCCACCAGTGGCGGTGTTGGCGTTGGGACAGGCGGTTCAGTAGGCGGACAGCGTCCCCGCAATAACAATTTCGTCGTAGATGGAATTGATAATAATGACAAGGCAGTGACCGGCCCTCAGGTGTATATTTCGCCTGAATCAGTCGCGGAATTTTCTTTGCTATCCAATCAATATTCGGCTGAATTTGCACGCTCTACCGGTGGTCAGTTCATTACGATTACAAAGAGCGGAACAAATGAATTTCACGGAACGGGATATTCATTTTTCCGTAATCGTCATTTAAATGCGCTTGATACGCAGGATAAATTAAAAGGTATTCGGCGTTGCTATACAGTTGGCGACGAAAGCTGCATTCCGCGAAGCGATTACGGTAGATTTGGTTTCAATATCGGCGGGCCTCTTTATTTACCGAGGTTTGGTGAAGGCGGCAGCCCTGTGATCAGCGGCAAAGACAGACTGTTTTTCTTCGGTGGATATGAACGCTTGCAAACCGGAAATGCCGCGAGCGCAGCCGGAATTCAAACACCGACGGCTGCTGGCTTAGCCCGGCTTGGAACAATTCCCGGCTTATCAGCAAATAATCTGGCAATCTTCCGTCAATATATTCCGGCAGCGCCAACGCAGAGCAGAACTGACTCAATTACTGTTAATGGTGTCAGTATTCCGGTCGGCAACGTTAACATTCCTTCGCCTAATTTTAGTTACAATAATTATGTCGTCGCGAATGTTGATTATACGCAAAGTGACCGGACACAACATCGGGCGCGATTTAATTTTAATCAAAATCGAGGAATAGATGTGGCTGCCACTTTGCCTTCATTTTTCCTGCTCGTGCCATTCGACACCAGACTTTTTTCATACACGCTAACCCACACATTTACGCCGAAGATAACGAACGAAACACGCATTGCTTATCGTCGTTCCAGTCAAACATTTTCAGCGGGAAATTTTGCGTTTCCAGGGTTAGATCAATTCCCTAATATTCAGTTAAATGATCTCGGAATTAATATCGGTCCAGATCCGAACGCGCCACAATTTAACATCGAAAATAACTATCAGGTCGTCAATAACCTGTCATTTCTGGCTGGTAACCATTCTGCCAAAATTGGCGTAGATGCCCGCAAAATTATTTCGCCCCAATCCTTTGTGCAACGCCAACGCGGCGACTACACATATAACAGCACAGAAACCTTTTTACGTGATATTAGCCCAGAATTTGCCGAACGAACGGTCGGGACATCGCCTTATTATGGAGATCAATTCCTAACCTTTGCCTATGCGCAGGATGATTGGCGAATTCGCCCCAACCTGACCTTAAATCTTGGCTTGAATTACGCATATCAACAAATCCCGTTCACTGCCAGACAGCAAAGTTTGAATGCAAGTTCTTCAGTTGCGGGCTTACTGAATTTTCGTGAGCCGAAAGCACAGAAGAAAAACTTTGCACCACGCATTGGACTCGCATTTTCACCAAGTTCGAATAGCGGGGTTACCGGATATTTGTTCGGTAGTGGAGGCAAAAGTTCAATTCGCGCCGGTTTCTCAATGGCCTACGACGTGATTTTTGACAATCTTTACATTTTGTCGTTGCCGCCGCAATTTAACCAAACACGCAATGCCGACCCCGGAATTCCTAGCTTTTTAGCCGGTGGTGGAATTGCTTCCACGCCGAATCCTATCACTGATCCAGCGGAAGCGAAGGCCAGCACTTCAGCGTTTATTCCTGATCAAAAAGTTCCATATTCGATCACGTATACACTGAGCTATCAGCGGCAATTTGCGCAGGATTGGTCATTTGAACTTCGCTATCTTGGTACTCGCGGAGTTCACTTGCTCACGCAAAATCGAATCAATATTCGACCTGTTGTGGATAGCACTAATTTTCTACCGACCTTTAATACAGCGCCAACACAAGCTCAGATTGACGCGTTACCAGTAACTCGTTCGCAATTGGAAGCGCGTGGGCGTTACGTTCCGGAGTACGCGTCAGCGGGTTTTAATCAAACGCCGATTACTGCGTTTTTATCAAATGGGAATTCGACCTATCACGGATTCTCCGCGCAATTCAATCGTCGCTTATCAGGAAATTGGCAGGCTACAGGCGCTTATACCTGGAGCCATTTAATTGACGACACAACCGCCGAAGTTTTTAGTACTGTTCTATCACCTCGTCGCGTGGAAGATTTCCAAAACCTACGCGCCGAAAGGGCGAATTCTGCCTTAGATCGGCGTCATCGTTTTGTGATTTCATCCGTGTATGATTTGCCATTTTTCAAGGGAAATTCGAATTGGTTCGTGCGCTCAATTTTGGGTGGATTCAGCTTCGCAGGAACATACTCATGGGAATCAGGCCCGTACGCCACGGTTCGCAGCGGAGTTGATTCAAATCTCAACGGTGATAATGCTGGAGACCGCGCCATCTTTAATCCATCCGGCGTTCCAGGCACAGCCAGCATTTCAACAGCCTTGCTGAGGACTTGTCCTTCTTTTAATCCCAACGGAACTTGTACTCTGAGCAACGCTCAGCGAACTGTCGGATACCTGGCGGCCAATCCGAATGCGCAATACATTCAAGCGGGGCCAGGTGCTAGAGCCACCAGCGGTCGCAACACCCTACAACTTCCGGAAATCAATAATCTTGATTTTTCGATCTTCAAAAACTTCCAGCTTTATGAGGATGTGAAACTTCAATTGCGAGCTGATTTATACAACGCATTTAATCACGCGCAATTTGTCCCCGGCTCAGTGAATGGCGTGGAACCGGTAGGTGTAACCAGTAGCGCGGCTACCAGTCTGTTGGGGATTGGATTAAATCCGACACTTTTTAATCGTCCGGATTTGGTTTTCAGCAGCCATCCGCGGGTTATTCAATTGGCATTGCGATTGAATTTCTAAGCGTATTAGAGAGTTGTTACTCAAGTTAGGGGAGCAGTTAACACTGCTCCCCCCTTTTATTTTTATATCCAGCAACAGCAAAGACAAATTATTAAAAATTCAAAATTTTATATTTAATACAATTTTTTGGAAGCTTAGCCAGATATTTTCAATTTGCCCCTTAGTCCTGTTTCGCTATAAAGTCTTAGCAATCAATATTTTATAAGAAAAATTAAGCCTCTCGCATGAGTGGTGTAAGACTTGCGTTAGTTATTCAGCAATCTGACTCTATTTGATACCCACAGGAGGAAATTATGTTAAGCAAATCAAAAATCGCACTCGCCTTGCTAGCGATGTTCATAGGATTAACTACTACAACTTTTTCTCAATCTACGACAGCCAATATTTCGGGACAGGTCATGGACGAACAACAAAAAGTTATTCCCAATGCGACCGTCAAAGCTCGCGAAATAGCGACCAATACTGCACGAACCGTCACTTCTGACGGAGAAGGTCGTTTTCGCTTTCCGAATTTATCAATTGGCAATTACGAGTTAACCGTTGAAGCTCCAGGCTTTGCTAAACTCATCCGAACCGGCATCACGTTACTCGTCAATCAAGACGCAGTCATTGACGTCTCACTGAAAGTTTCGACTGTTAACGAGGTCGTCACCATTTCGGAAAACGCTTCGATTTTGAATACTACAAATTCTGAAGTCAGCTCACGTTTCGATGAAAAGCGGTTGTCAGAACTGCCGATTTCTACCAATCGAAATGTCTTCAACGTAGTGCTATCGGCTCCGGGTGTCAGTCAACTTGGCAGCGGCCAAACTGGTTTCGCAGCGGGTGTAAATTTCTCGTCAAATGGTGGACGCGTTCGATCTAACAATTTCATTATTGATGGACAGGACAGCAACGATCCGAGCGTTTCCGGTGGACAACAAGCATTGAATAATCCTGATTTAGTCCAGGAACTGCGCTTGATTACAAATCAATTCGCACCCGAATACGGACGCAATTCCGGTTCAGTGGTTAGTGTTGTCACCAAAACCGGAACCAATCAATTTCACGGTTCTGCATTCTGGTTTCATAACGATAATCACCAAAATTCCTGCTCGAATACAGACAAAGCCGGAAAGCCGGGCGGATATTGCAATCCAGCCGCGACCAGAGAAGTCTTAAAAGGTTCCCCCTTCCGTCTGGAAAATCAAATTGGCGGATCAGTAGGCGGCCCCTTAATTTTGCCGCGTTTCGGCGAAGGTGGAAAATCAGTTTATAACGGCGCAGATCGCACTTGGTTTTTTGCTTCCGTGCAAAAATGGACGGATCGCCAACTTGGTTCAGGTTCGACATTGAACGGAGCGCCAACGGAAGCCGGACGACAGATTTTACAGGCCGCTGCCGGCACTCGTCCACAGGTCGCAGCATTGCTTAAATTCCTTCCTGCCGCACAGACTCCGATCAATAAAAATGCGACTTTTACGATTGGAACACAAACCTACACCGTGCCATTAGGTTCTCTGACTGGCTCGACCTCGTTTAAGTATGATGACTGGCAATGGTCAACGCGTATTGATCATCAGTTAAATGAAAATAACCGTTTCCACGCACGCTACTTGTATGACAGCAGCCTCACCAGCGGTTCGGGTCAGGCGACTCCATTTGGATTAACGACGCAATCGCCTTCGCGGACGCAATCACTGCTCTTAAATTTAAATAGCGTAATTTCTCAGCGACTCGTCAATGAAGTTCGTTTGTCCTATCAGCGTTTCGGATCAGTGACGACTGCGTCAGATACAACTTCGCAGGAAATTCCTTCCATCGAAATTTCTGAACTTGGACTGACAGGATTCAATGCCGCCGCCAGCCGTACCGCGATTGGCTTAGCTGTAAACCTTCCTCAATTCCGTTACAACAACACTTATCAATTGCAGGACACAATTTCTTATTCCAACGGAAATCATTCGATGAAGTTCGGCGCGGATATTCAACGTCGCGATGTGAAAAGCTTCTTTCTGCCGACCATTCGCGGTCGTCTGGCCTATTCAACCCTGCAACGTTACGTCAACGACGTAGCCGATACCGCGACCATCAACAAAGCCTTACCTGGTGGTTCGGAATTACAGTATTACAAATTCAGCGACCTATATTTCTTCGCGCAGGATGAATGGAAAATACGTCCTGGGTTTTCGATCACGTACGGATTACGCTACGAATTGCCCAACAACTCCGTAGCCAATCTGGTTCCATTCAATGACAAAATCCTCGCAGCGGCGGGCGGAAATCCGGCGTATAAATTCACCCCTGTTCCTAAGAGCGACAGAAATAACCTGCAACCACGAATCGGGTTTAACTGGAAAATTAATGGACTTGGCTTCTTATCAGGTCAGGACAAAACTGTACTGCGCGGCGGATACGCCCGCACGAACGATTCCTCTTTCATTAACTTGAATTTGAACGTTGCAAGCGCGTTCCCGTTTGTCGGGGCCATTACGCTTCCCGGCACAACACAATCAGATAACACGAACGGAGTCAGCACTGCTTACACTCGATTGGCTGCGGCAACGATCACGGGCGATCCCAATCAATTCACGCGAACGATTGTGGGGAGCGATTTCAAAGCTCCGAATTACGATCAATTTAGCCTTGAGCTTTCGCGCGAACTTAGCAAAGACCTCTCGATCAAAGCCGGATATGTCGGCACGCGTGGAACTGCTCTATTCCAGACCCTGGACGGAAATCCACGTAAAATCGGATGCACTCCAACGGCTACGGACAACTGCCGCGTTGATCCAACTCGCGGAGTAATTCGCCTGCGCGCGAATTCTTCTTCCTCCACGTATCATTCGCTGCAAGTGAGTATGGACAAACGTCTGAGCAAGGGCTTCACTGCGGGCGTTCACTACACTTGGAGCTCATTCATTGATACCGCTTCTGAAGTTTTCAATCCTTCAAGTGGCGAAGTCGCAGTCGCGCAAGATTCATTCAATCTTCGCAATGACCGAGGACGCTCGGCCTATGACCGTCCACATCGCTTCACTGGAAACGTCGTCTATGAATTGCCGATTATGCGTGAGCAAAAAGGCGCACTTGGACGCGTTGTCGGTGGATGGCAGATCAATTCATTCTTTACTTTGCAAAGTGGCGCACCGTTTACGCCATTGAATGGGGTTGACCCTGCTGGGGCATTAAGCGGAATTGATGGATTGGTGGGTAACGCGATTCGACCAAATATTTATACTTCTGAAAATCTCTCAAAGTTGAAAGTTGAAGAGCTTTTTCTGTTAGATCAAAAACTTCGCGCACAAGCCGTCGCAGAAGCTCAAAGGATATTTGCCACTCTTACTAATCCTCCTGTAGGCGCACTTGGAACTGCTCTTCCTAGTACTCTACTGACTCTTTCACAGGGACGAATTGTCGCAAACACAGCAGGCGTGAAATCTGTTGTAGTTGATTTCGTTGGACTCCCTGCTGGTGCGAGAACAGGCAACGCCGGACGTAACATCCTACGCGCTGATGGCATCGGCGATATTGGGTTTGGATTATTGAAAAATATTCGCGTCAGTGAAGGAAATCAATTGCAGTTCCGCGCGGATATGTTCAATGCCACAAATACACGTAATTTTGGTATTCCCGAAGGACGCGTCAACTCTGCCAATTTCCTCAATCAATGGGGAACGGACGGAGGCAAGCGCCGCATTATTCTGGGATTGCGATATACGTTTTAGTAAAAATAATGCAGAAGCCCGCACGCAGTAAGGGCGTCTTCGCATTAGAAAACAGTAAATAACTGCGGCATTTAGAGAAGAGTACTGGTGCCCTTACTGCG
>JAYTCQ010000114.1:0-25494 GCA_043736395.1 Blastocatellia bacterium
CTTATTTTCGATGCTGTCAATCACTGCCTTCGTGATTTCGCTGGGCTGGGCTTCGCCGGATGAATAGAGTGTATGAAGTTCGTCAATCGTTAAGTTCATGGAGTGAAAAAATGTATATAAAAAAGTTAGCAGTGAACAGCTTCTGGAAATTTTATTAGATTACCTTCGGAACGCGGAAGTGGCCTTCATCGGCATCGGGTGCATTGGAGAGAGCATTCTGCGTCCCAAGACTTGCTTCCGCAATATCTTCGCGTGAAGCATAAGACGTAGCGGCTTCGCCTGCGCTGCGATGCTGCCAGGCTTTGACACTACCAGTGTCAAGTTCGTTAAGCTGATCAATGTATTCGACAATCCCGGCGAGTTGTACGGCGAAAGATTCTGTTTCTTCCGTCGTGAGCGCGAGGTTTGAGAGAGCGGCAATTTTCGTAACTTCTTCTTTTGAAATTGGCATAAAATAGGTGTCGGATGTCGGATGTCGGGTTTTTCAAGCATCCAGCATCTATTTCGTTTCTTTTCTTTCTAAACATCTGGCAGCCGCGCGTAAAAATGTTTCGCGCAAGGCTTTGTCTTTGATGTGATGTGCTGCTGGTTCTAATTCATCAGCTATTTCCTTCGTGTGATGAAATTCAAATTCCTGTTCTTCTCTGGGGCGAACAGCTTCAACGAATTTTTCATCAATTCTGAACTCGATAAACGTCACAAGCGGTGCGCTCAATAACGAGTTTAGTTTAAAGATTAAGCCGGAGCTTTCGCGCTCCATTTGCGTTTTCCAGGTTTTATCTCTGGTCGCAATCACTAATGTTTTTCGATAGAGTCGAAACGGCGCACAGGCTTGGGTTAAATTATAATTTGTCGCTGCTCGCCACGCCGCAAAAACCGCCTGTTCGCGTACCTCTTCGTTGTCGCCCGACAAGCGAATCATCGCAGGTAGCATTTTCAACAGGCTCAGCATAATCCCTACATTTCGTGGCGATTGGTTAATGCTTTGTGCATCGTGACTTCATCGGCGTATTCAAGATCGCTGCCGACTGGTAAACCCATTCCAATGCGCGTTACGCGAACGCCGAGCGGTTTCAATAAACGACTTAAATAATTCGCCGTTGCTTCGCCTTCGGTGTTGGGATTCGTAGCAATGATGACTTCTTCAATTTCCGGCAAACCATCTTCGCGCGGACGCAATCGCTCAATCAGACTACGAATTTTTAGCTCATCAGGGCCAATACCGCGAATGGGAGATAACGCCCCGTGCAGGACATGATAGAGGCCATGATATTCACGTGTTTTTTCAATAGCGACTAGATTATATGGCTCTTCAATGACGCAAACGATCGTGTGATCGCGCGAAGGCGTACTGCAATAACGACACGGATCAGTATCCGTCAAATTATTGCAGACCGAACAGAAGACGATTTTCTCTTTGACTTCGCGGATGGCTTCAATCAGCTTGTCGGTTTCTTCAGTCGTAGCTTTGAGCAAATGAAACGCCAGACGCTGAGCGGATTTATGCCCAACTCCGGGCAGGCGTTTGAATTCGTCGATAAGTTTGGTAACCGGTTCTGCGTAATCAAGCATAGGTAATCAGTGATGAGTAACGAGTGATGAGTAGAAAGTGATGAATAACGAGTGTCTTTCTACTCATCACTTATTACTTTCCACTCATCACTTTATTTTTACGTCAGACCTGGAATTTTTAGTCCACCAAGCGCACCGCCAAGTTTAGATTGCATTCCTTCTTCCACTTTGCGATTGGCTTCGTTGACGGCAGCAATAATCAAATCCTGAAGCATTTCAATATCGTTCACTGCTTCAGGTTCAATTTTAATGGATGTTAATTCTTTGTTACCGGTCATTTCGACTTTAATCATGCCACCGCCAGCGGTCGCATCTACGCGTAATGCATCCATTTCCTTAGCCATTTGGTCTTGCATTTTTTGCGCTTGCTTCATCATTTGTCGAATATCATTTCCGCCTGGAAATTTCATAATTTATTACTCCTCAAAAATATTTAAATTGTCAATCCTGAGACTCACGAGGCAATGATGGTTAATCATAGCATAATTGAATCTATCGGGCTTAAAGAAGTCAGGAAAAATTCTTCGATTCGATCAAGCTGGTTTGCCTGATTTTACTTCGATAATTTCACCTCGAAATGTTTCTAATAAATTTTTAATGACAGAATTATTCTTAACGTTATCAATCAGATTATCTTTCACCTGTTGCGCTTCCTGTTTTGGGGAAAAACTTTCCTGCCCACTAATTTTTACATCAACTTTTACAGGCTGACCTAATAATTGTTCGGCCACTTCACGTAACAACGGAATGCTTTCTCTCAGCCGTTTAGCAAAAGTATCATCACTAGTAAAAATTGCTGTTAGTTGACCATTAGAATAACTTAATTGCGCTTCTTCCAGGGCCATTGCAACTAATGGGCGACGGCGTTTTTCCAGTTCTAATTTGAGCGATGCAATCTCACGTCCCGCAGCGACAGCCGGGCGCGGTGAGGCTTGGATTGAAGAAGGTATTTCCTGTTCATTCAAAGCAGTATCTTGAAAAGAATCACTGAAGTTAGGTGGCTCTTCAAAGGATTTAATAGGAGTAGTTTTAAGAGGAGCGGAAGCCGGTGGATTGCTGCGCTGCGAAGCGCTTGTTGGCGGCGCTATAATTCTGGGTGGAGCAGAAAGAGGAGCGGAATAACCTCCACCGGAGAGTGTTTTTTCCAGATTTTCAAGTCGCTGAATAACTTCATCTAAAGAGCGTAAGCGAGCGGCCTGCGCAATTTTAACCAGTCCAATTTCTAATTGAAAACGAGGTTGTGAAGAGTCCTTAATAAGCTTTTCGGTTTCAGTTAATAAGTGAAAAAAACGTACTAAATCTTCTTCAGACAATTGGTTGGAAATAGTTTTAAGAGATGCAATTTCAAGTTCAGAAATTCCCAGAACTTCAACTGAAGAGAGACCGGATTTGATAACTAAGACATGACGAAGATAAGTCATTAACTCACGGGTGAAATATCGCAAGTCGTGACCGTTGGAATCTAATTCATCAACAACCTGTAAGATGGCAGAAGTGTCTTTTTCAGCGATAGCCTGAATAGCTTTTTGTAAAACTTTTGTGCTGACCAGGCCAAGCGAATGAATTACATCCTGCGTTTTAATGTCAGCGCCGCTAAAGGAAATGACCTGATCTAAGGCAGATTGCGCATCGCGTAAGCTGCCATTACCTGCTCGCGCAACTTCGCGCAAGGCTTCATCGTCAATCTTAACATTTTCGGCATTCGCAATTTCACGCAGGCGTTTGAAAGTCTTATCAACCGGGATTTGACGAAATTCAAATTGCTGGCAACGTGAAAGAATAGTATCTGGAACTTTATGCAGCTCCGTGGTGGCCATGATGAAAACGACATGTTTCGGCGGTTCTTCCAGCGTTTTTAATAACGCATTGAATGCCTGATTCGAAAGCATGTGGACTTCGTCAATAATAAATATTTTGTACCGATCACGAGCCGGAGAAATCGAGATATTATTAACAATAACTTCGCGGACATTATCTACGCCGGTGTTTGAAGCCGCATCAATTTCAATAACATCAATAGAGTTACCAGCAGCGATTTCTAAACACGAAGGACATTTCAAGCAGGGAGCAATTGTAACTCCGGTAATACAATTTAAGCACTTTGCTAAAATTCGAGCTGTCGTTGTTTTACCTGTTCCTCGAACGCCTGAGAAAAGATAAGCATGATGCAAACGTTGATTATCTATTGAGTTTTTTAACGTTTGTGAAATATGCTCCTGTCCGGTAAGATCAGCGAAAGTTTGAGGGCGATATTTTCGAGCAATAACTTGATAACTCATTGCCAAAACCTTTTATAGTAAATACAAACTAATGATGTAAAAATACTTAGTTAAATAATAAGTAAGAGATAACCAGTTAACAGTAGAAAAGAAATCTAGTTTCTATTATACTACTTTTAGACGTAATAAATAAGTTTAGCTGATTCACAAGATAAACTTATCAAATCAATCCAGGAGAAAAAAATGCCAAGAAGCAAAAATTTTGATGCTAACCAGCATTTGGCGAAAGCTTTAGCAGCCATTGATGAACAAATTGCAAGTCTGCAATCTCAGAGAAATCAATTGGCCACTATTATTGGTGGCGGTAAAACTAGTGGAAAAGCTACTAAAGCCTCAGAGAAGCCAAAGCGGGAAATGTCAGCCGAGTCCAGACAGAAAATCAGTGATGCCCAGAAAAAACGCTGGGGCACTGATAAAAAGAAGAAGTAACTTTGCTTTAGCAATAAATAACAAAAGCCACCTCTAAAGCGGTGGCTTTTGTTATTTGCAAAAACTTCAAAGAAATCAGAAATTCTGGTCAGACTCCGGTGAACCGCAGCACACCTGAAAAACACTACCGTTGCTATCTTCCGATCCTGGCGGGGTTCGCGCCATCAGAGTTGCACGGAGCCGGAGCCTGATATTGTAAAAATGAAGTCAAAAAGATAAGCAATAAGGTATTCCTCAGCTTTCTGACTTCATTCTTAATACTGGCGGAGAGGGCGAGATTCGAACTCGCACAGGCCGTAAAGCCCGCCGCGCTTCCAACGCGGTGCAATACCATTATGCGACCTCTCCGGGAATGGTGTCAGACTAATCATTAAGAAGATTAATCCTGAAATTTCGGCTGGCGGAGAGGGTGGGATTCGAACCCACGGTACCGGTAAAGGTACAACGGTTTTCGAGACCGCCCGATTCAGCCACTCTCGCACCTCTCCGCAAAATCTTTTCTTAACCAAATTCTTTCTTAACGATGATGTCAGCGACGAGCTTTAAAGAAAACCTGCATTAAATCCCTGCATTCAGTTTCTCTTATACCTGCCGTGACATTGACTTGATGATTCAAAGAACTGTGATTACAAATCTGAAAAACAGAACGAATTGCGCCTTGTCTTGGTTCGATTGTACCAAAGACTAATCTTTTAATCCGCGCATTGACAATAGCTCCGGCACACATCGCACAGGGTTCTATCGTGACATACATCGTCGCTTCAGATAAGCGATAATTTTCAATCTTTCGTGCGGCTTCACGCAACGCAATAATTTCTGCGTGTGCCGTCGGATCACAACTCTTAATTGGTTGATTGTGTCCGTGTCCGATGATTTCGTTATTCAAAAGAATGATCGCCCCAATCGGCACTTCTTCCATTTGGCGGGCCAGATTCGCCTCTTCTAATGCGAAACCCATCCAGAAATCATCTGATAAATTTTCAATCGGCTCACAGATTACGTTTTTTGACATCGCCTTATTCGTCATCGTCTGCCGCTCAGAAACAAAGCGTGATGGTAATTGCTAGGGGGGAGGCTGTCAAGTTGCTTCTGAAGTCGCGGAGTATTTGCGCGGAATATTAAAATAATATGACTAATTCCACCAAAACTCCTGTCCGTCACATCTTCATCATTGGATTAAAACAACGCAACAACAAAAGGGGAGTACAACTAACACATCGAAAAGGCAGCTCCCGTTGATTGGGAGAGCTGAGGTAGAGTCCGATTATGACAATGAAGGAAAAACGTATGGACAATAGACGATATCGCAGAGTAGAAACGGGATACCCGGTCACCCTCTTTTGCCAGGGAGAAACGTATCGCGTCAAGGCCACAAACCTTAGTATTGGTGGTGTTTTTATCGCCACGAAATTGCCGTTACAGGCAGGTGCTTTATTACATCTCCGTCTTAATTTACCGGAACGTGAATTTGTTCAGGCAACAGCACAAGTGCGATTTGTCCAACAGGATGTCGGAGTTGGTGTCCGGTTCCTGGAGATATCCGAAGGAGATTTGGCTAAAATTACAGCTATCGTTGAAAAATCAAACGAAGAAAAAGAAGTGGCAGAAATGCCTGGCGTCAAATTGCGGGATACGCGTCTTCGTCTGTCTGTTAAGCTCAGTGTGGAAGGAAAAGATCGGGAAGGGCAATCATTCGTGGATGAAGTTTATACTGAAGACGTTAGTCGGCGCGGAGTTTGCCTGCAACTGAATCGCCACGTGAGTGTGGGTGATTTAGTTCGATTGATGGGATTGGATGGACAATTCAATGTTGAAGGTGTTGTCAAGTATACGCACCAAGGCGAAAATGACTGGAAGGTCGGAGTTCAGTTCTTAAATACACCTAAGCGTTGGGTGATGATGGGGATGGCTGTGAGCGCTTTGTCGCAATGGGACATCAAACCAGTTCGTTAATGTTGAGACAAAATGATAGAAAAAGGCTGGCGACTGAAATTTATCAGTCGCCAGCCTTTTTGTGTTTCAAGTGAATGATAGTAAGCCGATCAAATTACCATGTAATTTTCAGGATTGAAAAGTGCGAGGGAGATTAAGCACTCTCAAGATAAATTTTATAATTCAATAATTAAAATGCGCCTTTGACCAGTACTGCTCGCAGTTCCTGTTCACGCATTGTGGCATTACGTAGAAGTGATTCACGATGTGCGACAGCGCGTTCAGCACGATCCAGTTCGGCGTGCAGGTTACGCACCTCAGCTTCCAGCTCATGGATGTAATCTATCGCCCGTCTAAGTTTTTGTTCTGTCACCAGCGAAGATGCCAACTCAAGGTGGCTGGAAATTTTTTCTGTGTTGATAATTGATTTGTTAACTAGTTGGATCGCTGCACTCATTGTTTTGTCTCCTCATTCACAAGCTGATTTTTATTTAGCAATACTCAAAAAATATGGAAAATTAGAAAAAATAATCAGAGAAAGCATCTTCAATCTGAGATTGGAATGGCATTTCTCCTACTGGGTGAAACCGTATAATAAAGCCGATTATGTGACTACGTAATTGCTAATCTAATACAAGCTTGTCAAGATTTTTTGACAATACAAAGAACGAATCAACTGGTAGGCAAACCAGTACTCTTAAGCTTATGAAATACATCGGGGCGGATGATTAAGCGGCAGGTGGGGGATAACATTAAGGATAAACCTGCTGATTAAGATGCTAACTGAGGAGTTAGCTGGTAAGGACAATACATACTTCTTTTCTAACGGGGCGATAATAACACAAACTTCTGAGGGACAAAATAAAAAATTTAAGGTGATTAAAAAGCCATAGATTCAAAATCATTTTTTGAATCTATGGCTTTTTTGAGATCATCAACTAAGCTGCTTATTTAAAAATTCCCAGCACACCTCTTCTTTTTTTCTTTTTGGGAGGATCTTCTGGTTTTGGTGCAGGTGTGGCAGCAGTGCTGGTTGTCGGTGTCACTTCTGGTTTATTTTCTTCCTGAGCTGATTGTTCAGAAGGACGAGGGCGAGGCTTTTCGCGGACACTCTGGACATCGTTATTATTAGCTGTTTGAGGAGTGATTGATTTATCTTCTTCTACTTTATCAATAGCCCCTTTCTTTGAGGTAATAATTCCTTCTTTATTAATTTTAAGATTGTTACGCCCGGTAATTAATCTGAACTGTTCCCACCTGCCGGGACGCTGGGCCACGGGATTATTATTCAGGGCAACTGGAATAGGCTTACCTAATTTCACCAAGAATTCTTTGGCATCGCTGGCAAACTCACTGGTTGAATATTCACCTGCTATTTTAGCAAAATATTGAGCGGCTTCTTCAGGTTGTTCCTGTTCGATCAGAGTCACTCCAAGCATATACAGCGCGCTATCCATAAATGTGAAGTTCGGATAGTTGTCCACTATTT
This sequence comes from Blastocatellia bacterium, assembly GCA_043736395.1. Taxonomy (GTDB): domain Bacteria; phylum Acidobacteriota; class Blastocatellia; order RBC074; family RBC074; genus JAFDVL01. The sequence goes on from JAYTCQ010000114.1 coordinate 7,702, forward strand.
CGCGCAGGCGTCCTTCAGCTGCTTTATAGGCATTACGCGCCAAATAGGTTTTCGCAATGTCTTCCTCGTGCAGAGCCAGATTTTGTTCGACCTGTCTGAGGTTATACGTCACCTGCTCAATCGCTGGATTCGTTCCACATTTTGACCTTGCCGAACGAAGTTGGGCTCGTGCCAGACGCGCTTTAGATACGTCACGATTGTAGGCCCCCATTTGCTGCATATAAGCTTCGGCAATTTTTAAGTACACCTCGCAGGCTTTCGGATGAGTCGGGAAGTACTGAACAAAATCACGGTACTGCACGATGGCCTGTTCAAGATTGCTGGAGCCGCCTTCAAGATAAAAGGCATCAGCAATGGCGAGCTTGGAAAGTGAAAGATATTCACTGTCAGGATAAGTCGAAACGACGACGTTATATTTTAAGCGCGATTCATCGTAACGACCTTTGCGGAGAGCTTCGGAAGCTTCTTCATACAATTCTTTATCTCGTCCAGGAGCGGCAACATTATCGTTGCGCACTTTTTCTTTGCTCTTACCACAGGCTGACATCAAAATCAGAATTGATAAAAAAGAAAAAAATAATGTCACGGAGAGGCGTTTGTTTGGCATAAAAATTACTACTCCTAATGATCCGACATTCCAGGGGAGGCGCGGATTGATGTTAGACGCGAAGCGCACATCGAGATAACAAGTGTACCGATTCTTTGCTCTTAATCAAATGACTTGGGATATTGTCGCGGCTTGTCTCAGCTTTTGTACGGCAGCGGCAGGATCAGGTTGACCAAAAATCGATGAGCCCGCGACCAGTATTTCAGCGCCGGCGACAACCGCCGCATCCGCATTTTCAGCGGTTATTCCGCCATCTATCTCAATTCGAGCTGACGACCCATGAGCGTTCAGCATTGATTTTAAACGACGCACTTTATCAAGTGCGGAGCTAATAAATTTCTGTCCGCCAAAACCTGGATTGACCGACATGATTAAGACAAAATCAATTTCCCGAATAATTTCTTCAATCGCGGCCAATGACGTTCCCGGATTTAATACGACACCTGCGCGGCAACCGGATTGATGAATCAGACTCAGGGTCCGGTGCAAATGATAAGTCGCTTCAGGATGCACCGAAATCATGTTAGCCCCGGCCTGCGCAAACTCCGAAATATATTTATCCGGTTCCTCAATCATCAAATGACAGTCAATCGGTAAGGTCGTAGCTTTACGGACAGCCTGAACGATAAATGGCCCGACGGAGATGTTGGGGACAAAGTGTCCATCCATGACATCGACATGAATAATTTCCGCACCACCTCGCTCAACTGCCGCTATCTGCTCGCCGAGTTGCGTAAAGTCTGCTGCTAAAATGGAGGGTGCAATTTCCACCATACCAAATCAATTTTCTTTGACGGCAGGTTTTGAGGAAGCCTTCGGGGAAGGTGTTACCGTTGGTTTTAGTTTTGATTTATCGTCGTTCAGCTTAGCTTTATCGACGGCTTGGTTATCTTTAATGTCTTTGTTAGTAAGAAGAGTCTTAGGATCGTTTTTAGGATCAGTCCCATCTTTAGGCTTTTCTTTATTTTTACTATCTTTCGATTTGTCTTTAGGCGTGGGCGAAGCACTTGGCTTGGGTTTTGGCGTAGAGCTTGCCTTCGCAATTTTTTCGTCTTCTTTTTTCTCTCTGGCCTGAATTCCGGTGCTGACGGTAACGCTGACCAACTGACCGGATTTAGCGCTGGAATTAGCGCTGGGAATCTGTTCACTAATTAAATCAGTGTCAATTTTTTCATCAGTCGCACGGTTGCGCACTTTTAAGCGCAAGCCTTGAGCAGACAATAATTTTTCGGCATCGGCTTCAGATTTGCCAATAATTGTTGGCACGCTAACCTCGGAGCTGCGAAACGACAGGTACATCACGACAAATGCGCTGACAATAAATGCTGAAGCTACGACGAGTGTCGCCAATAACTTTTGAAGCGGTGAATTTTGAGAAGATGAATACTCAGCCAAACCGTAAATCCTGACCTGTTGAGATGTTGGAAAAGAAGTTTAATCGGCTTTACTACAATGAGTCAATACTCGCTATAGCTTCTTAAACTTCGTCATGAATTGTGGTCAGCGTAATAATTTCAAAATTACGAATACCACTGGGTGTTTGAACTTTAACTTCGTCACCCTCTTCCTTATTCAGAAGGCTTTTGCCAATTGGAGACGAGGTTGAAATTAATCCTTTTTCAAAATCAGATTCTTCCTGTGTAACTAAACGATAAGTGACCTCAGCTCCGCGATCTGTGTCTTTCAAAACCACCGTAGAACCATAAGAAGCGCGATCACGCGGTAATTTATTAATATCAATGCTGGAAAGATTCGCCACCTGCGTTTGTAGTTGGCGCACACGTGCGCGGACAAAATCCTGCCGCTCACGAGCCATTTTGTATTCGGAGTTTTCCGATAAATCACCCAACGCCGCAGCAGTTCTTAAGGCTCGCGGCAATTCAACCGCGAATTCATATTCGAGGGCTTTAAGCTCTGCCAGAATTTTTTCTTTACCGATTAATCCTATTGCTTCACTCACAATTATTTCCTTCTAAAGTCACTATTTTGCTTTCGTTTATTTCCCGATGGGATTAATGCCCCGTCAATCTACAAAAAATGCGACTGCCGCAAGCTTTATTCTACTGTTGTAGCGAAGCTGCGGCAGTCTGAAAACGCTATCATAAATTTGTGCTGCAAGAAAGTACTATTTAGACACCCAGCACGTTGACCAATTCCTGAACTGCGCCGGCTGATTTTTGCAAAGCTGCGCGTTCTTCAGTGGTTAAATTAATTTGAATGATTTCTTCAATCCCATTGGCACCAAGCTTAACGGGAACGCCGACATACAATCCATTGATGCCGTATTCGCCTTCGAGATAAGCCGCACAGGGCAGAATTTTCTTTTTGTCCTTAAGAATTGCTTCAACCATTTCAACGGTTGCGGCAGATGGCGCGTAGTAGGCTGATCCGGTTTTGAGCAAGCTCACGATCTCAGCGCCACCATTGGCGGTACGCGTCACGATTTGTTCGATGACTTCTTTAGGTAACAGCTCCGTGACAGGAATTCCCGCACAGGTTGAATAGCGTGGCAGCGGAACCATTGTGTCGCCGTGTCCACCCAGCACAAAAGCCGTCACGTTTTCGACGGAAACATTCAACGCTTCAGCCAGAAATGTCCGCATACGGGCAGAATCCAGCACACCAGCCATGCCAATCACGCGATGCTTGGGGAAGCCGGATTTTTTGAACGCCACCTGTGACATTGCATCTAACGGATTAGAAACGACAATAATAATTGCATTCGGTGAATGTTTGACGATTTCTTCGGTGACGCTGCCAACAATTCCACCATTGGTATTCAGCAAATCGTCGCGATTCATGCCAGGTTTGCGCGCAATGCCTGAAGTAATGACGACAACATCAGAATTTGCCGTTTCTTTATAACTGTTGGCTCCGACCAGCTTACAATCGTAGCCTTCGACTGGGCCTGATTGTGCCAAATCCAAAGCCTTGCCCTGTGGCATACCTTCGATGATGTCAACTAACACGACATCGCATAATTCTTTGTCTGCCAGACGATGCGCGGTGGTCGCGCCGACATTTCCTGCTCCAACAACTGTAACTTTTTTTCGAGCCATTGCTCTCTACCTCTCTTTATGGTGAATTAAACGCCGTAGCGAATGGGTGAGTCTATGCAGTAATAATGGGAGTGTCAAATGTCACCGCGCTTCAGAAAGAAAATTTGCTGTCTTGTTCCAGATCAATAGAAAACCTGATGAGACTCAGCAATAATAGACGCTGCCGATTGCTCGAAAAATAAATCATGAAAATAAACATTCAAACCTCAACCGACCGCCTTGCGCTCGCTATCTCAACTTGTGGGGTCGGATTGATTCCATTTGCGCCTGGAACGTTTGGCACCCTCGTCGGAGTAGCTATTTTTTATAGCTTATTTCTGGTCTGTAAATCTTCTCCGCAATATTTCCAGGCAGTAGTCATTATTGTCAGTCTGATGGTCACTGCGCTGGGCATCTGGGCTTCAAATTTCGGAGAAAAAATCTTTGGCGTGAAAGATGCCCAGCGCATTGTGGTAGACGAAGTTGCCGGGCAATTAATTTCATATATTCTCGTCGCTCCATTGATGATTGCACAACTAAGCAAGCCGACAATTGTCGTTGTGATTGGATTTTTGCTCTTTCGCGCCTTTGATATTTGGAAGCCCTACCCAATTCGTCATCTTGAAAAATTGGGTGGCGGCCTCGGCGTGATGGCGGACGATGTGCTCGCAGGGATTTATGCAGCAGCAGTGTTATTATTCATCGCGCTCGCAGTGCCACAAATTCTTTATTAGAGAGATGCCGGATACTAGATGCTAGATGCTGGTATTTATGCAATTTCCTAACATCCAGCATCCAACATCTAGCATCTATTTTTTATGTTACACGCTGAAATTATCGCCATCGGATCAGAAATGCTCACGCCGTATCGCACGGATACGAATTCGCTGTGGCTGACGGAAAAACTTAACTCCATCGGTATTGAAGTCAAATTCAAAAGCGTGGTTGGCGATGACGAAGCCATTCTGGAAAAAGCCATTCGGGATGCGATGGAACGCTCAGAAATCATTATTTCGACAGGTGGTTTGGGGCCTACCGAAGACGACATTACAAAGAAAATTTTTGCGCGGGTATTGAAGCGGCGAATGGTTTTAAATGAACCTGTATTGCGCAAAATTCAAGAACGTTTTGCGAAGCGCGATATGAAAATGCCGGAAATTAATTCGCGGCAGGCATTGATTCCTGATCGCGCTACGGCACTGGAAAATAAACACGGAACGGCACCCGGTATTTTCATGACGGAAGGCAAATGCATGTTTGTCCTGATGCCGGGGCCGCCACGTGAAATGAAGCCAATGTTTGAAGAACAGATTATGCCCAAGTTCCGCGAACGCGGCGGCGATGTTATTTTGCTGCGTCGCCAACTCAGTATTTTTGGCCTTTCTGAATCCGGTGTAGACGAACGCGCCGCGCCAATTTATAAAAATTATAAAAACCCAACGACAACTATTTTAATTGGAAAAGGACAAGTCGAATTGCACCTGACTGCCCAGGCAAAGACCGAAGCGCAGGCTACTTTATTATTGGACGAGCTTTCCGGTAAGCTGGAAACTGTGCTGGGGGATAATGTTTTTTCATTGCGCGATCAGTCGTTGGAAGAAGTCGTTGGTGAGTTACTGAGGCTTAAGCAATACAATATTGCTGTTGCGGAAAGTTGCACCGGAGGCCTGTTATCAGGGCGCATCACTGAAGTGCCAGGTAGTTCTGATTATTTTGTCGAAGGCGTCGTGACGTATTCCAACGAATCTAAAATTGATTTGCTGGGAGTGCCAAAACGCTTGATCGAAAAACACGGAGCGGTCAGTCCCGAAGTCGCCGAAGCGATGGCAATTGGCATCCGCCGCCGTGCGCGTTCGACGATTGGCATCAGCGTGACAGGCATCGCCGGCCCCGGCGGCGGCAGTGAAGAAAAACCGGTGGGCTTAGTTTACATCGGCATTGCGGATGAAGTGGAAAGCTCTGCGCGTAAATTTTTATTTCCCGGCGATCGCCAGTTTATTCGGACGTTAGCGGTGAATGCGGCGTTGGATATGATGAGAAGAAGAATCCATTAGACTGGATTCGCCCGCATCCTGCGGACGAATCCAGCCAACAGTTCACCTTCATCGCAGGTAACTCGCTCTCAACGCCTCAGCCCGCAGGATGCGGGCGTTCCCAGTGGGTATTTATGCGACGACACAAAACAATCTATTGGTGGATCTTTGCTTCTGTGGTTGGTGGTGGGCTTCTATTCTCGCCATTTCTTAGCGACACTCTCGCTCAAGAAAAAAAACGGGAAAAATTTGGCTCTAGCCTTAAACGCCTAAAATGGGACAAAGAAAAAGAAACGGCTGTTGATAAGGAAAGTGGGAAAGTAGCGGCAAGAAGCAGAGCGAATTCAACAAGCGATCCCGATGTAATCCGAATTGACACTTCATTAGTTACGTTTGATCTTTTAGTGACAGACCGACAAGGCTACGTAATCAAGGGGCTAACAAAAGAAGATTTTGTCATAAAAGAAGATAATGTACTGCAACAGACAACGATCGTTTCACTAGGTGATGATGTTGCCCTGCCGCGTTCCATTGTTTTGATAATTGACGAAAGCCAGAGTCAGACCCCTTATCTGGAAACGAGTTTAACCGCAGCCAAAGCCTTGGTGGATCAACTACGACCGAATGATAAAATGGCTATCGTGACGGACAACGTCGCACTCTTACAGGATTTCACGCAAGAAAAAAGCCAGCTGAAAGCTGTACTTGATACGATGAAAAAAAATGCGTTCAATCCTTATGCTGCTCCATCGCTTAGCCTTCAATACAGTGCCCTCTTTTCAGTCTTGCAAGAATTATTAATTGAGGCAGAACGCCCAATAATTATTTTTCAAACGGATGGTGACCAATTACCTATTCTTCGGTTAAATACAGAAAAGTGGGGAGACAGGATTCCACGACCTCGAACGAACTTTAGTCTGAATGATATTATTTCGGCAGCGCAACGCGAACACGCAACTGTCTTTTCGGTTATTCCAGGAATACAGATGATGGGGTTTTCACCTACAGAGCAGGTTCAGCATATTCAGCAAGTTGTAGAAGATTGGATAAAGAACGGAACAGTAATTTCACCTATTTGGGCGTCTATTGTTAACCGCAGAAATGATCGTAAATATTTAGAGAGACCAGCACAGAAAATGTTACGTTATCAAGAGGCATTAGCTCGGTTGGCGGCAGCAACTGGTGGGTGGCATGATTTCTTAGAACATCCCGAACAAGCTGCTACTATTTACGAACGAATTTTGAAAGACATTAATCGTCGCTACATCATTGGGTATTATCCATCGAATGATGCGCAGGATGGCACGCTACGCAAGGTTCATTTTGAAATTCGCAATCATCCGGAATATGTGATTGTTGGTCGGCGAAGTTATTATGCGCTTCAGCGGTAAATCACGATAACCAGAAAAATTTAGCAAAGAAAAAAATTATCGATTACTTCTATGAATTACATCGCTCTCATTGTTGCCTATCTTCTTGGCTCAATTCCGTTCGGACATATCATCGTCAAACTCAAAACAGGACAGGACGTGCGCGCTTCTGGCAGCGGCGCAACGGGTGCAACGAATGTGATGCGTACCACGGGGAAAGCCGCCGGATACGCGACGTTTGTGCTGGATATTTTGAAGGGTGTCGCAGCAGTAATTCTTGTACGGTTAATGACGGGCAGTGAATGGTGGGAAACTACGTGGGTAGCGGCAGGCGCGGCGATCCTCGCAATAGTTGGTCATATTTTCCCTGTGTGGCTAGGCTTCAAAGCAGGCAAGGGTGTAGCCACTGGACTTGGAGTTTTTTTAGCGATTGCACCGCTTGCTTCACTTTGTACGTTCACTGTTTTTATTTTGATCGTCATCAAGACGCGTTATATTTCGCTTGGTTCGGTGATTGGAACTTTGCTGATGCCGCTCTGGATTTTACTATTTCATGGATGGATTTCGCACAGTCCATATTTGATCCAGATGTTGGTTGCGATTAGTGTTGTTGCGGCTTTGATCGTTTTCAAACATACCGAAAATATCAAACGATTGATGGCAGGAACGGAAAGTAAATTCGGTCAGAAAAAAAACACAGAGACCTAGAAAATTTGGACAGGATTTACAAGATTTACAGGATGAACACGAAATCTATCTTGTTAATCTTGTAAATCCTGTCTAAGTTTTACCAATGAAAAATATTGCAATCATTGGCGCAGGCAGTTACGGGACTGCACTTGCCTTAGTCGCCGTGCGAGCCGGGCATCACGTCAGGCTTTGGGCACACGATCCCGAAATTGCCGCGACGCTCAAAAATCAAAAGCAAAATAAAGTTTACCTGCCTGGTTTTGACTTACCTGAAAATATTTATCCAACGCACGATTTACCCGAAGCTCTGCACGAAGCTGAGTTGGTTGTCACCGCAATTCCTTCGCATGTTTGCCGTGAAGTCTATACAAATATGCTCCCGTATTTACAGGCTAAGATGATTTTTGTCAGTGCTACAAAAGGCATTGAAATTGATACGCAAATGCGGATGGAAGAAGTCGTACGCGATGTTTTGCAAAATCATTTTGCGCCGCGCTACGTTGCGCTTTCCGGCCCCAGCTTCGCGCTTGAAGTCGCGCAAAATCAGCCTTCCGCGATTGTTGCCGCTTCTTCTGAGATTGACGCGGCGCAAGCAGTACAAGCAGCTCTTTCTTCTCCGAGGTTTCGCGTCTATACGAACACGGATGTCGTTGGAGTAGAAATCGGTGGCGCCGTCAAAAACGTAATGGCGATTGCGACCGGATGCGTGAATGGTTTGGGATTGGGATACAACAGCGTGACGGCTCTGATTACCCGTGGCTTGGCGGAAATGACGCGCCTTGCGGTGCAGCTTGGCGGACGCGGCGAAACGCTCGCAGGCTTAGCTGGAATGGGTGATTTAGTGCTGACGTGTCTTGGCAATCTTTCGCGCAATCGGCAATTAGGAATTGAACTTGGTCAAGGTCGAACACTCAAAGAAATTATCAGCGAAACAAGACAGGTTGCTGAGGGCGTGAAAACAGCTAAGGCTACGCACGAATTAGCGCAACGGCTTGGTGTCGAATTGCCAATAACGGAAGGTGTTTACAAAATGTTGTACGAAAACAAAACGCCGCAACAGTTGTTACAGGAATTGATGGAACGTCCGCTGAAAGGGGAGTAAGATTAAATTGAACTGCAACCACCAAGGAGAACATTATGATCTTTCGCCTTCGAGTAGTTTTTCTCTCAGTGCTTTTCTTTACTCACGCCATATATAGTCAGACCGAAAACTCAGAAAACTTCGCTATTAAGCCGGGGCAAAAAGTCTACATTCTTGCGGTCAAAGGTGAATGCGGCAGCGGGATCAAACCGTCTACAATTTTCGCGACATCACGCGGCCTTGTTGGTTTTGGGAATGAGCAAAGCATTAGAGCGACTCGAGGTCAGGAAAGTCAGGAACGACAAACATTAGAACGATATGAAATGCTTCCGGCAGTAGCTGAAATGATGGGCAAACTTTTCACGCAGAACAAAACATTTGTAGTGGTAGACGCGCCAGAGAAAGCTGATTTCGTGATTCGTGTTTGCGCGGCGTATACCGAAGACCTGATGGATCTGCGTATTATTCAGCAAATGAGAATCCCTTCAAAATTAGAATTTGCCGAAGCGCGTATGTTTCCCGCCGCAACTTTTCTCGCTACACAAGGTGGACTTCACGATCCGATGTGGAAGGCGAAAACGCCTGACAGTCAGCGTCCTTTAGCAATGACAACGGATGGAAAAAAGAAGAAAAAAGAAAGGCCGCCTGCTCAGCAACAGGGTACGGTAATTATTAATGGTGTGCCGATGAATATGGTACAAGCTCCTATAATTCCGGCTGACATTGATGATTTGGTGAATTATTTTTTGCAAGACTACGCCAAGCTTGCGGGTGTAAAAATCCCAAGAGGTCAGACCGAGGCGACGATAATTGAAGATCAACCGCGACCTGCTTTGACGAATAAACCTGAAGATGCTCCGCTGGAAAAATCGCGTCCGTCACTTATGAATAAAGCCGGAGAGTCATTAACTACCAAAACCGAAACAACTGCAAAGCCTAATTCCGAAACTGAAGAAGTTATCAAAATTGATACAGCGTTGATTTATGTTCCGGTGCGCGTATTGGACAAAGACGGCAAATATATTCCCAATTTAGCGAAAAAAGATTTTAAGGTTTTCGAGGATGACTCGGCTCAGGAAATTGAAAATTTCAGCAATGTTGATGATCCGTTTCATGTTGTATTGTTGTTGGATATGTCCGGCAGCACGCGCTTCAAAGTAGAAGAAATTCAGGATGCGGCGCTGGAATTTATTGAGCAACTTCGCTCGCAGGATCGTGTGATGGTGGCTTCGTTTGAAAGTGCAATTTTTGTGGATGCTGATTTTACGAATGATCGTGCAAAATTAACGAAAGCAATTTTGCGGACGCGAACGGGAGGTGGCACACGTTTGTATGACGCAGTAGATTTAGTGTTAACGGAAAGATTGAATCGAATTCAGGGACGCAAGGCTGTTGTCCTGTTTTCAGATGGAATAGATTCAACGAGCAAAATTGCTAACGTCCAAAGTAATCTCGGTAAAATCGAAGAATCAAACGCGCTGTTTTATCCAATTCATTACAACACGCTTCCTGACGCTTCCAATGTGGGAGGCTTCGTCAACGGCAAACCAATTCCGATGTCGCCGCAGCAAATTGAATCAGCGAAGGCGCGAATCAAAGAAACTTCCGATCGGTCGATCATGTACATGAGTGAGCTGGCAATTCGCAGCGGCGGACGTTTTTATGAAGCAGAAAATATGACAGATGCGAAGTCAGCGTTTGCAAATATTGCGGAAGAATTACGCCGTCAGTATTGGCTGAGCTATTACTCAAGCAATCCGAAAGATGACGGCAGCTACCGGAAAATTCGCATCGCGGTGAGCCAATCCGACGATAAAAAATGGGCAGTGCGCGCCAAAAATGGCTATCGTGCTCCGAAAAGATAAAAGCTTCAACTTCGATCCAATGCAACCCGATTATAAAATTCGACTTGCCACAATTGACGATGCTGATATTATCGCACGTCACCGTGCTGCTATGTTTTTTGATATGGGATACTTTGACGAACAAGAAGCGCGAGTCATCGAAGCTAACTCGTTGCCGATACTGCGCGAAATGCTAATGTCTGGCGAATACCGTGGATGGTTGGTTGAACTTGAAGGGCAAATTGTCGCGAGCGGTGGTATGATTTTGCGCCGTTTATTGCCACGCCTGGGTTCTATCAGTGGTGGACAGGAAGCGTACATTTTGAATATGTTCACTGAACGTGAATATCGGCGTAAAAATTTGGCGCGACAAATTATGCAAGTGATGATTGATTGGTGCCAGGAAAATAAAATCGGTCGAGTTTCCTTACACACTTCGGATGCGGGTCGCCCACTTTATGAAAGTTTGGGATTTGGAGCGACCAACGAGATGATGTTGAAGAAGTAAAGAGAGTAGTTTTACGAAATGTCAGAGAAAATTATCAGCTCTAATCGGGCCGCCTACCATAACTATTTCATCCTTGATACTTACGAAGCGGGAATCGTACTTAAAGGCACAGAAGTGAAATCTGCGCGTGAGGGAAGTGTCAATTTAAAGGACGGATATATCTCGGTACGCGAGGGAGAAGTTTGGTTGCTAAACGTCCATATTAATCAGTATTCACACGGCAATCGTGAAAATCATGAACCTACACGAGAACGCCGTTTGCTGATGCATAAGCGTGAAATTATCCGGTTGCAATCAAAAATTCAGGAAAAAGGCTTAACCGTGGTGCCAACGAAGTTTTATTTCAAAAATGGATTTATAAAATGCGAAATTGGCGTAGCACGCGGTAAGAAATTGCACGACAAACGCGAAACGGAAACGAAAAAAGATCAGGAACGGGAAGCGCGTTCGGCGCTGAAACAACGAAACAGAGATGATTAAGGAGTAAGCAAACAAAATGGAAGTCAAAGCAGACGCGAGAAAATTTTACGAAATCGAATGTGATGCGCTGGTGGTTAGCGTCTACGAAGGCGAAAAGCTGGAAGAGAGTACCGCTTTAGCCGAATTGGACAAACGTTCCAACGGCATCATTACTTCGCTCATCGAAAATGGTGAATTATCCGGGAAAACCGGAGAAATCGTCTATCTGCATAATCCCGGTGGTATCGCAGCGAAGCGATTGTTATTGCTCGGTGCAGGGAAGCTGGCGGATTACAATACCGATGTCGTTCGACGTGTGGCGGGAACTGCCGCTCGTTTTCTGCGCGCCAAAAATGTGCGTAAATTCGCGTTTCTCCGCCGTTCACAAATTCCGCTTGGTGATGCTGTGCAGGCAGGCGTTGAGGGTGCATTGCTATCGCTTTGGGATGCCAATAAGTACCACACGAGCGATAAAGAAGAGAAGTTGATTGAACAGATGATTCTGGCTACGGTGGAAGGCGATTCTCAGGAATTATCGCAAGGCGCCGAACGCGGACAAATTTTAGCTGAAGCTGCCAACTTCGCGCGTGAAATCGTGAATGAACCAGGCAATTTAATGACGCCAACAGAGCTGGCTCGTCAGGCAGAAGAAGTCGCGCAGAAATATGGTTTGGAAATTGACGTTCTGGACGAAGCGCGCATGAAAGAACTTGGAATGGGTTCATTGCTGGGCGTTTCGCAGGGCAGCGCTGAGCCTGCCAAGTTAATCGTGCTGACGTATACGCCAAGCTCCGAGCCAACTTCGAAAGAAACTATCGCTATTGTTGGCAAAGGCGTGACGTTTGATACAGGAGGTATTTCAATCAAACCAGCGGACAGCATGGAAAAGATGAAATACGATATGGCTGGCGGCGCGACGACAATTGCGGCAATGCGAGCGATTGCGCAACTGAAGCCTTCCATAAATGTTATCGGAATTGTTCCCGCTGTCGAAAACATGCCAGGAGGACGCGCGCAACGTCCAGGGGATGTCGTTCGTTCAATGGCTGGGAAAACAATCGAAATCATCAACACTGATGCCGAAGGTCGCTTAATTTTATGCGATGCGTTGACATATGCGATTCAACTTGGCGCGACAAAAATTGTAGATTTGGCGACACTGACCGGAGCCGTTTCCATTGCTCTTGGTGATGTATATGTGGCTGCGCTCGGCAACAATCAGGAATGGACAGATGCCGTTATCAATGCCGGGAAAAGTTCTGGTGAGAAGATTTGGCAACTGCCGCTTGACCGTGAATATCGCGAGCAGATCAAGAGCGATATTGCTGACATCAAAAATGTTGGTGGCCGCAAAGCCGGGACAATCACTGCCGCCTATTTCTTACGCGAATTTGTAGGCGACACTCCCTGGGTACATCTCGACATTGCGGGGACAGCCTGGAATGACAGCGGTAAACCTTACCTCTCAGTTGGCCCAACCGGAATTTGTGTTCGAACGCTGGTCAATCTTGTGACTGCCGAATCGCAAGCGTAACAGCAGCAGTCCGAAAATTATCAGCGAAGGGAGCTGCTGATTTACGCAATAACTTTGCGTATTTTGCAGCTCTTTTTTATTGGCTAAGGCTTTCATGGAACCAACTACGATTCTGGAAAATCAAAGACTACGCGAAGAGCGCGATTTGCTGCGCCGTCGTTTAGCTGAACTGGAAGAAGATTTTGCTCGCAGTAATCAGGAAATCTTTGCGATGAATGAAGCGCTCGTGTTGGCTAATTCAAGACTGAATGAGCTCGATCGAATGAAAGATACTTTTCTTTCGATGATTACGCATGAATTGCGGACTCCGATGACGGTGATGATTGGGGTGGCTGAAACCTTAGATGCCGGAGTCTATGGGCCTCTTAACGAAGCGCAATCTGATGGCGTCAGTCGCATTATTGAAAGTGGAGATCGTTTGCGACAGTTGGTCAATGATTTGCTTGATCTCTCTAAGTTGGAATCAGGCATGATGCGATTGCAGCTTGAACAACTTGATCCGCGAACAATGGTTGAAGCAGTTTTAGACCAACTTCAACCATTAGCCGAAAAAGCAGAAGTTACTCTCGAAAATAATGTCGGCTTTGATCTGCCTGAAATTCAATGTGATGGATTAAGAATTGAGCAGGTACTGACAAATCTTATCAGCAACGCTATTAAATTTACCCCCAAATCAGGAATCGTCCACACCAACGCAAACATTGAAGGCGATTTCCTCATTTTTAATGTGATAGATAATGGTTATGGAATCCCACCAGATAAGATTACTCATATCTTCGATAAATTTATTCAGCTTCACCCAAATAAAGAAGATCGCACAAAGGGAACCGGACTAGGCTTGGCAATTGTTAAGCACTTGGTCGAGATGCATCAAGGTGTTGTCGGAGTCGAGAGTCAGAATGGTGAAGGCAGTCGTTTTTATTTTGGAATACCACTCAGTAAAGAACCCTTACTTTAATTTTTTTCAGGGCCTTTTCTAATACAAAATCTATGCCATATCTCTCGTATTCAAGTTGAATAGCCGAAGTAGCTGGACTACTCGAGTTTCTTGCTTGCCTTAAATATAGGAAATAGAAATACTTAAACAAATTTTATCAAAAGTGTAATTTTTTTGTAGACCGATTAACGGAGTTTAATAGATAATATGGTTGCGCTCAAAAATGCTTTTTATTTACTGGGATTTATTGTTGATGTTTGGCAACGAATCAAGCAATAGAGTTGTGATCTTCAGAAAAAATGTTGGCAAGGTATCCTCACTGCTTTGAGATACGGCATTTGAATCTATAACAATCTGTAGGTACGTTAAGCTGAACTCCTAACGTGTCTCAAGACTGGTGAATGGATTAAGCAAATTAAGTGTTCGTCGTCTTCCCCCATTGCTTACCATATTAAGATTCGGTAGTAACCGTTAGTTGGTGACAAAATCATGAGCAGTAATGACAACCCCTTTTCGCGGCTAGTCAGGCTCGTCTTCATTATCGGTGGATTTGTGGTTTTAGGTGAAGCAGTAAATGCTTTTGGGAAAGACGTGCCAGAACTAAGCTATTTTATTCTATTGCTGACGGCAATAACTTTATCGTTGCCGTATTTCAAACTTCCGTTAAATATTACGGAATGTTTATTCTTTTTAGTTGTCATCGCATTTCAGCCTTCGGCAGCAATTATTTTTTCCAGCGCAATTACAATTATTGGTGCCTTTCCAGAATTTCGTCAAAATAAATTTTTATTTTTTACCAGTATCGCTAAATCGGCATTATCAGCCGGAGCGGCTGTCCTGATCTACCAGTCACTTCCTGTCATTTTACAACGGCTCGGTACAAATTCGCCAAGTCAGCCAATGGTTGTTCTTAATACTCTTGCCTGGATGGCTTGGATTCGCTTTTTGATGAATTTGGATTGGTCGTTTGTGATCAAAACTATCCGATTTAATAATATCAAAAGTGAGCTGGTGAAAGGCGAATGGTTCAATAGTTTTTTGCCTTATTTTGCCTCAGCCGTAGTGGCGAATATTGTTTGTTTAGCGGTGGGCTTGCAACACGAATACACCACTATGTTTTGCCTTTTAATTGTCACTACTTTTACGTTGGCATACATCAGCTTTAAGGAAAAATATATTTCAATTCGGCAGAGCGCTGAGCAAGTCTCGGAACTTCATTTGCGGACAATTGAAGTTTTAGCCAGTGCGATAGGCGCCAAAGATGAGGATGAAAAAACAAACACACAGAGGATTCAGCTTTTCGCTGAAGGCATGGGACGGGCGCTGGGATTGTTAGTTCCTGAGTTAAAAGCCCTTCGTGGCGCGGTGGCTTTACGCGATATTGGTCATCTCGCCGTTCCTGATTATATTTTGCAGAAAAATGAAGTCTTAACTGAAGCTGAACAAGACAAAATACGCCTTCATCCAGTGGTCAGTGCAAATATTCTGGAACGAATTGGTTTTCCTTATCCGCTGGTTCCGGCGGTTCGACATCACCATGAAAACTGGGATGGCACCGGGTTTCCAGATCAACTGAAAGGTTCTGAAATTCCCGTGACTGCCAGAATCTTAGCGATTGCTTCAGCCTTTGAAAGTATTTATTGTGAGGCGAACAATCCTGGCGCCAGAAGCTTGGCGATTCAAATGCTGTTGCGTGAAAGCGACCGAAAATTTGATCGACACATCGTTGAGATTTTTCTGGAGAAGCTGCCAGAATTAGAAAATCAGTTAGGTTCTTTATCAGGAAACAGTCTGGCACCTTCACTAATTTCGCAAGGCCATCCAGAATTAGTTCCAACCAATTATCTGAAAGCCATTCGTAGCGCCCGTCTGGAGGCAACCGAATTATTTGAAACAGCCCAAACTCTGAGCAGCACTCTAAATGTCGAAGAAGCCGTGTCAATTATTGTTTCCCGGCTCAGCCGTTTAATTCCCTGCAAAGCGCACGCACTTTATTTATATGACGAAAATGCGGAAGCTATCTATTTGCGCGGAGCTGTTGGTTCACACGCCGAACAATTAGATGCGGCGCCGGAAATTTTAGAACTCGTGAAAACCACGTTAATGAATGGACAGCCGGAACTTTGTCCTGCGCCACTACTTAATAAATTCGGAGAGCCGATCTTCAGTGTCATCGCCATTTATCCACTTTCCAAAGCAGGTAAAAATATTGGCGCTTTTGTGTTATGCACAGACAGTGAAGAAGGATTCAGCGCAGATCATTTACGAATTGCTTCGCTCGTGGCCCCACTGGCAGCGGACGCTCTATTTAATTCTATGGCGTATCGCGATACCGAAGCACGAGCCTTAACAGATGCTTTAACTCAACTGCCGAATTCACGTTTCTTAGTCAAGGCTTTTGAGCAGGAAGTTACGCGAGCTGAACGGTATGGAAATACCTTGGCTATGTTGATGTTTGATCTAGATGGCTTTAAGCAAATTAATGACACGTATGGGCACGCCGTTGGTGATGAAGTTTTGCGAGAAGTTGCGAAGTGTTTGAAACAGGAATTGCGAGCAGGTGATCCGTTGGTTCGATATGGTGGTGACGAATTCGTGGCGCTTCTGCCTTATGTTGAAGCTCATTCGATTGGCGATCTGATTTATCGGATTCAAACTTATCTGGAAAAATACCAGTTCAAAGTTAACGGGCTGAATCTGAATGTCGCTGCAAGCATTGGCTACGCCGTATTTGGTAAAGATGGGCGAAGTCTGGAAGATTTAATGAGAGTTGCGGATTTGGCGATGTACCGGAATAAAGCCAGCCGCAGCCGAATCGTGAAAGCGAAGTTTAAGAATAGGGAAGCTCATCCGGAAAATGAAAAAATGGAGCTTCCGTTTGCCGAAGCGATTGCTTCGTAAAAGTCTATTGAGACTGGAGAGTCGAACAGCCCTCTATGCGTAGCGTACTTTGACTCTCCAGACTTCATATTTTATCTCTCTTCTCGACCATTCGTCCGAACCATCATTTCGGTTCCCACTTCAAGAATCATATCTTTTCCGCTCTGTGCATAAACAGTGCCGGCACCCGCAGCGCCGCCAATCACGGCACCAATGGCTGCGCCTTTGCCGCCACCGGCAATCGCACCGATGACCGCGCCAATGGCAGCACCCCCGGCTCCTCGCGTCGCCGTATCGCGCGTTCTGGTTCCCGATTGAACATTACCTTCTTCGTCAACCGTTTTGACCGAAGCGCTGTCATAGACTTTTTCAACCATCGCTTCAAGCGGAGCAGTTCGTCCATCAGGCATCGTAATTTCGTCGAAGGCCAACTGCATTTCAGTCTTTCCGGTAGCTTTGCCGGAATGTGAAATTCGTGTGACGTGCCCAACTACAGTGGCGTTAACGTAAGCTGAAGGGCTAACGACGCGAGCCGTGAATTGATCACCTTCACGATTGGTTTTTGAATTGAGCGGAGACGTTAAGCGGATTCGCAATTGATCGCCGGAAGGAATAGAAAAATCTGCTTCACGATCATTGCGATTATTGGTTTGTGGTATTCGCTGTCCGTTACCCGCGCTTTCGTTGCGTTCAGCTCCGCGTGGATAATTTTGACGATCATCACGCGGGTCAATATTTTCCTGCCGATTTCGTTGGTTTGTTGCCACGGTTCCCGCGCCGACCACTATCGTCGTCAAATTTTTCGGCATTGA
>JAYTCQ010000115.1:0-2455 GCA_043736395.1 Blastocatellia bacterium
TAATTCGCTTTGTTCTTCCGCTGTTAGTTTGGTGATAAATCTTGTCGGCGTTTTCATAGCTTCTCATTCTACCAGATTCTTTATGTCCCTCTACTTATAAGCAAGTTCTCGTATTCCCAACACGCTTCTTCCAGTTGTGATTTATTCCTGGAAATAATAGCCTCTAAAATTCCCAAACTACATTCTTTAAAATATTCCTTACTGTCCATTAGCCCATCCAAATGAATTACGATTTCTGCCTTTTATTTTCGTTAAGACTAAAAGTATTAATGGGAAACCCTGTCGAATCATCAAATTCAATCGCCGCCTCCACCGCATATTTGGCAATTTCTTCGGCCGTCCTTTCTGAGTTGTATGCTGCAAATAATGCTCCCAACGCAAACTCACCGCCTGAGCCATACGCATAAAATTTCGTATATTCCTGAACGTACCGATAAGAGTCCACACCAAAAATTCCATAAGGATTGGCAATTAATGCACGGCTGCGGGACGATTCAAACGAGTCGTCTTCGTGTCTTGAAGGATTCAGAAAATATTTATCTTTGAGAACTTTATGCAGGTCATTCCAGACTCGAAAAATTTCAGTTGGACTGGTTAACTTTATTTTAGATTTTTTACGTGCGAAGTATTCACGGATTGCGATGTCTGCGGTTGCACAACCTGAGAGCGCAATGTAGTTTTCTCCAACTCGAAAAATCTTTTCGTGATTCACGATATACGTGGCTGACTCTTTGGTGTAATCACCATATTTCGTTAAAGTATCCGCAGCAATGGCGATTTGTCCGGCTTTTTTTACTACTACAATTGTTGTCATAAAAATCAAACGGTTAGTAACTGAGGTAGATTAAAATTCAACGCCAATCTATACCAAATAATGGATCGCAAGGATACAGAATTTTCAAGCATATTTCTGTATTTCCTTCGAGAACCATTTTTCCTATTGGAGTTCAGAGATGCGAGTACAAGCCCTGTTTTTACTGATTATTTTATTTGCTGTCACTTCCCTTGCCTCCGCGCAATCTGTTCCACAATGGGGACGCTGGGAACAGAGTTTTGAAGCGGCTCCGAACGCGACTCCTGAGCCAACGATTGGGTTGATTGTGCGCCTGACTTCGCCGCGCGGGAAAATTCATAAAGTCTCAGCGTTTTGGGATGGAGGTAAAACATGGCGCGTCAGATTTATGCCGGATGAACCTGGCAAATGGAAATTTCGCACCATTGCATTTCCTGACTACGCCGGATTGAACGCCAAACGTGGCAGTTTTACTTGTCGAAAAATTAAAACTGAAAATCCTTTATTGCTACACGGCGCCGTTCGTGTCGCCAAAGAAAATACTCATCTCGAACACATTGATGGAACTCCATTTTTCTGGCTTGCTGACACAGCCTGGAATGGCGCATTGAAATCCACGAAAGACGATTGGAATAAATATCTTGATGATCGTGTTGCGAAAAAATTTACCGCGATTCAATTTGTGACGACACAATGGCGAAGCGCGCCAACCAATTTAGAAAACGAAGTTGCCTTTACGGGAACAGATAAAGTTCAAATCAATCCCGCATTTTTCAAACGAATGGACGAACGATTTGACACGCTCAATACGAAAGGAATATTAGCAGTTCCCGTCTTGCTGTGGGCGATCAAAGGCAATGAAAATCCGGGCTGGTATTTGCCCGAAGATCAAATTATTTTATTGGAAAAATATCTCGTAGCTCGTTACGGCGCGCATCACGTTGTTTGGATTCCGGCAGGCGACACAACATACAAAGAGGCCAATGGTGAAAAATGGCGGAGGATCAGTCGCGCCGTATTTGATGGCAACAAGCACGCCCCAATCGTGATGCATCCGCAAGGAATGCAATCATATTTTGAGAATTACAAAAACGAGAAATGGGCTGATATTATTGGCTATCAAAGCGGTCACGGCGATAATGACGCTACTTTAAAATGGATTCACTCCGGCCCAATTTCTTCGGAAGCAAAGCAATCTCCGACTAAGCCATTTATCAACTTGGAACCGCCCTACGAAGACCACGTCGCCTATCATTCGAAGCAACGACACAATGATTTCACCGTTCGACGTGCATCATATTGGAGCGTATTGAATGCGCCGACAGCAGGATTGACCTACGGCGCACACGGCATTTGGAGCTGGGAGACTGAGCCGAAAGAACCGCTACTGCACGCCGGAACAGGGATCGCAAAACCGTGGCACGAAGCAATGAACATGACGGGTAGCGAACAGATGAAATATCTTCATGAATTCTTTGCTTCGATCAAATGGTGGGAATTGCGCCCTGACAATTCCATCGTTCAATCGCAATCAAATGATCCGGCGAAATATAATTCGGCTTCAATCAATAATGATGTAGCCGTGATCTACCTTCCCGTTGGTGGCGAAGTTGTCTCGAAAAACATTTATTCAAAAGCTGAGTGGTTCAATCCGCGAACTGG
>JAYTCQ010000116.1:0-4781 GCA_043736395.1 Blastocatellia bacterium
GTACATCATTTGCTTCAAGGATGCGTAATTTTTTGAAGTCCCACCTTCGACCATATACGAAGCTAATGTGTACGGCGCACCTGTAAATCCAATCAGCGGAACACGGCTATCAATTTGCTTGAGTAGCAGCCGAATCACATCCATCACAAATCCGGTTTTTTCTATCGGATCAGGAACAATTAATTTTTCGACCTGTGATGCAGTACGAATCGGGTTTTCGAGAATCGGCCCTTTGCTTTCGATTAATTCCAGATGCATTCCCATGGCTTCGACGGGAATCAGGATGTCGCAAAACATAATGACCGCGTCTACGCCAAGAATATCGAGTGGTTGCATCGAGACTTCGGCGGCCAATTCAGGCGTTTTGCAGAGCGTCAAAAAATCGGTTTGCGCACGGACGGCACGGTATTGCGGCAGGTATCGCCCTGCCTGTCGCATCATCCATACGGGAGCGCGATCCACAGGTTGGTGAAACGCGGCACGAATTAATCGGTCATTTTGAATTGTTTGAGACATTAAAAATTAGTTCGATCCTGAAATATTCTAAATTTTGCAAAAATTCAGTTTACCACAATTGACGCGAAGAGGAATGCCACAAAACCGTTAGAAATGAACACATCAAAAAAATGGGAATGTCGCGGCATTGATGGTTTTTCTCGAATGTAGAGATTAACGAATTACTGACTTATTTGCGAAAGGGAAACTCACATGTCATTTCGAGAGCAGCTCACTTCTTGCCCGCGTTGCCACATGGTAATAAACATTGATTCAATTTTAATTGATGAAAAAGCGACTTTGCGCATCATCGGAAAGTGCAATAATCCTAGTTGCCAGACACAGGGAATTTGCCGCGATATTGATCCCATCCAAGTTGCCGCCTACGAATCCTCCCTGCTGCGCGTAGCGCAAACCCCACAAAAAGCACACGCGCCGCAAAAAGCAACAATCGGACATTAAGGAATAGTCTTTAGAGTCTATGGACTCCATAGACTCTAAAGACTCATTTTCTTTTGAATTGCAGCGCTCAAACCGCTACACTCTGGCTCTTAAATTTTAATTTTACGCCAGAGGAAAATGAGCATGAGCCAACGCAAACATCTTTCAGGAAAGCGCATCGCGCCGAATCCAATCACACAAAATACAACGATTGTGGAATTAATTGATTCCACTTTTCAAGCCTACAACGCCGCGCGTTTGCGCGAAGGTGCGCAGCTTTTTTCCGAGCGAATGCTGGCGGATGATGTCACCGTCGGGATGACTCTCACAGGCGCGTTGACTCCGGCGGGTATTGGTATTTCGACGTTGATTCCGCTTATCGAAGCTGGATTTGTGGATTGGATTATTTCCACCGGAGCGAATCTTTATCACGATACACATTTTGGATTGGGCTTAGCGATGCATCGCGGCAACCATCAGGCGAGTGATGTAGAACTGCGCGAAGAAGGTGTCGTGCGCATTTACGACATTTTTTTTGATTATGATGTATTGCTTTCGACGGACGCTTTTTTCCGTGAAATTATCCGCGCCGAAGAATTCCAACGCGAAATGTCTACCGCAGAGTTTCATTATTTGTGCGGCAAATATGTCGCCGAACGCGAACGAGTTTTAGGACTGAAAAATCAATCGTTGCTTGCCGCCTGTTATCGTCACGGAGTCCCTGTTTATACGTCTTCGCCTGGAGACAGCTCTATCGGAATGAACGTCGCTGCGATGGAGTTGCAAGGCGGAAAATTGCGCTTGAATCCTTCAGCCGATGTGAACGAAACTGCTGCGATTGTGTTGACCGCAAAACGCGGTGGAGGAAAATCCGCGATCTTTATTTGCGGCGGTGGGAGTCCAAAAAATTTCGCACTGCAAACCGAACCACAAATTCAGGAAGTCCTCGGCATCGAAGAAAAAGGGCACGATTATTTCTTACAAATCACGGACGCCCGCCCCGACACCGGCGGACTTAGTGGCGCAACGCCCTCCGAGGCCGTCAGTTGGGGGAAAATTGATCCCGATCAATTGCCAGGCACCGTTGTTTGTTATGTAGACACAACCGTCGCATTGCCTTTGATCACAGCCTACGCGATGGCAAAACACGAACCGCGTCCACTGAAACGGTTGTATGACAGGCGCGAAGAGATGATGAATTTATTGAAGAGTGAATACGAAAAATCTGAGCGAAAATAAATCGTTTTTACCGCAAAGGGACAAAGGGTCAAGGGGACAAAGAAAAGTAAAAAAGCTTAATTCTTCTTTGATCCCTTGACCCTTTGTCCCTTTGCGTTGAGAAAATTGTGATATGAATCAAACATCTTTCCGCGACATCACTGTTGGCAATCTCCTCACAAAACTCGCCGCAACAATCCCTAACAATGAAGCCTTAATTTACGCTGACCCCGATCTCCGCTACACATTTTCCGAACTCGAAGCCGAAGCGAAAATCATTGCGCGTGGCTTGATGGCGTACGGCGTTCAGCGCGGAGAACGTGTCGCGGTTTGGGCTACCAATGTTCCCGAATGGGTAGTCTTACAATTTGCGCTCGCAAAAATCGGAGCGATTCTGGTGACGGTGAATACGGCTTTGCGTGCGCAGGAAATTGATTATTTATTGCGTCAAAGCGAAACGGCGACGCTCTTCACAATTCGCGGATTTAAAGATGTAAATTATCTCGAAGTCCTCAATGAAATCGGCGCTTTCGATGCAAAATTGCCTAAACTCAAACGCATCTTTTTCCTCGGTGAAAATTGTCCTGAAGGCATCACGCCTTACAAAGAAATTCGCAAAAAATCTTCTGAAATTTCCGAAGCAGAATTCGCCGTACGCGAGAGCGAAGTTGGACTAGATGACGTCGTCAATATGCAGTACACCTCAGGTACGACAGGCTTCCCGAAAGGCGTGATGTTGTCGAGTCGTAACCTCGTTAACAATGGTTATTGGATGGGTTACGGTTTGGGCTACACGCCACAGGATCGCCTGTGTTTATGCGTTCCGCTGTTTCATTGCTTCGGTTGCGTGATCGGAGTTTTAGGCGCGTACACGCACGGCGCAACGCTATGTCCCGTAGAATATTTTGATGCGCGGCGCGTGCTGGAAACTGTTGAGAAAGAAAAATGCACCGCCCTTTACGGCGTGCCGACAATGTTTTTAGCCGAGCTGGAAGACGCCGAATTTTCACGCTTTGATTTGAGTTCGCTTCGCACGGGAGTGATGGCGGGAACCCTATGCCCAGAGGCTTTGATGCGCCGCGTCATCAATGAAATGAATTTAAGCGAGATCACAATTATTTACGGATTAACCGAAGCTTCTCCCGGAATTACGCAGACGGCACGAGACGATTCCATCGAAAATCGTACGCAAACTGTTGGTCGAGTATTGCCGGAAATGGAAGTCAAAATTATTGATCCAGTGACGGGGAAAACGTTGGGAGTTCATGAACCGGGCGAGCTGTGCGTACGCGGCTACAACGTGATGAAAGGTTATTACAACAACGCGGAAGCGACGGAAAAAGCGATTGATACAGATGGCTGGCTCAGCACCGGCGATCAGGCGACGCTTGATGAAGCGGGCTACGTGCGCATCACCGGACGCATCAAAGACATCATCATTCGCGGCGGCGAAAATATTTCTCCGAAAGAAATTGAAGACTTACTGCGACAACACCAGAGCGTCGCGGATGCCTATGTCTACGGAGTCAAAAGCGAATTCTTTGGTGAAGAAGTTGCCGTGTCAGTGCGATTAAAAGCTGAAGAAAATGTAGTGGCGGAGGAGTTGCGCGAATTTTGCAAAGACAAAATCGCGCGATTTAAAATCCCAAAATTTTTCAGATTTGTCGAAGATTTTCCGATGACGGCTTCGGGGAAAATTCAGAAATATAAATTGCGGGAGTTGCACGAGAAAAGTTTGTAGTCCCGCCTTCAGGCGGAAAGCCGTCCTAAAGAAATACTTTCCAAAGCGGAAAAATGCTACTACTAGACGCGAAAGGACTCGATGTGGAAATCTTTCCGCCTGAAGGCGGGGCTACGAACGTTTAAGCCAACCGCTTCGCAATAATCGAATACACCGTCGGATTAAACGCGAGTCCTACGTGCGTCCCCGTCACTTCAAAATCCTGCGAAGGTTCATTTGTCAGGCAGGCGCTCCAATCCACAATGCCGTCAGTTTTCGTGTAAATCGCCGTATTTCTCACATTTTCAGGAAATGGTTTTTGCAATCCCGACACGGCAGGGCAATCACAAAACCCGGTGTAACAATCCGGTTTTTGCGCGGCATGTTCTTTGTCGCACATGATTTTTTCGCGAATTTTTTGCGCTGCCTGAATAACAATTGGATGCGAACGGATTCCGCGAAATGGGGAGCCGAGTGTCGTCACAGAAGCTACGTGAGAAAATTGTGCCGCAGTTGCCGAGCGCGATAAAACTCCGCCGAGGCTGTGTCCAATGAGATGAACTTTTTTGCCTGTTTCTTCGTGCGCCGCTTGAATCGTCTCTGACAAACGATCAACTAATGTATTCAAACATTCCGCATTCCAGCCAATATTTGAAAGGTACGGCTTATATCCAATGCGCCGCAGCCAGTAATACATTTCATACAGATAATGATCTGTCCCCATAAATCCGGGGACTACGATGACAGCGGATTTGTCGCCGCGCGGGACGCCGAAGCCGTAATAGACGGGCGAAGTTTTGAGCGCCATCCAATCAAGTCCGGCAAACGCTTCGCGCCAGATCGGGCGAGTAGTCGGAATTTCTTCCGCGTGAAATGTAGCTGTGGTGGCCATAATATTAATTCCTTA
>JAYTCQ010000117.1:0-15994 GCA_043736395.1 Blastocatellia bacterium
GTTAGTCAAGGCTTCGAATGTCAACAGCCTCAAGTAATTTTGCTCCTGTAAAAAGACAAGTTGATTCTAATTGCTAGATGTTAGAACGGTGTGAAGGTGGGTTTAAGTCTGTGAAAAATAAATTCGAAAATGCGTGATAGCAAATTATATTCGGTACTGACTCGGTCACAATCTGGTGTAATCCGCCTTACGTTTGATGGGCGTAAATCCTTCTTCACGAATCACATTCACCAGCATTTCTTCCGTCGCCTTATGATTCGCACCTGCCTTTGAAATTACATTTTCTTCAATCATCGTCGAACCAATATCGTTCGCACCAGAATGCAAACCGCGTCGTCCGTCACTAAGTCCAACGGTGAGCCACGATACCTGCTGATTTTTGATGTTGTGCAAATACAGGCGCGATAAGGAAAGCCAGCGCAAGTATTCTTCACCGGATAAACGATCAGGAATTATTTTTCCAATCGCCGTATTGTCCGGCTGAAACGTCCACGGAATAAACGAAATAAATCCACCGGTACGCGTTTGCAGTTGATACAATTTTTCCAAATGCTGCAACCGTTGCTCGACCGTTTCGCCGTAGCCAATCATCATCGTCGCCGTTGTCGGAATATTTAATTTGTGCGCATCTTCCATCACGTCGAGCCATTCCTGACTGTTGCATTCGGTACGACGTTTGCGACGAATTTCATCTACCAGAATTTCTCCGCCACCGCCGGGGAGGCTGTCTAAACCCGCTTCTTTCAGGGCTTGCAACACATCTGTATTGCTCATCTGAAATGTCTTCGCCATCCCGTAAATTTCCGTCGGCGAAAAACAGTGCAGGTGAATTCCGTAGCGTTGTTTCAATTCGCTGAGCAACCCGGTGTAATAACTGAGCGGCAAATCAGGATGCAATCCACCTTGCATCAAAACTCCACTGCCACCGATTTCGATCATCTCTTCAACTTTTTTATAAATTTCTTCGTATTCCAAAACGTAGCCATCAGGCGAGCCGGGCTTGCGATAAAACGCGCAGAAATTGCAGACCGAAAAACAAATATTTGTGTAGTTAATGTTGCGGTCTACCACGTACGTGACAGCGTTATCGGGATGCAATTCACGGCGTAGGTTATCAGCGGCGCGACGCAAATCTTCGGTCGAAATTTCGGTGATGAGTTGAAGCCATTCGGAGGGATTCAGGTGTTCGCGTTCTGAAGCGCGTGAAAGTAATTCGGTTGTTGTCGCAGTTGTCATAATTGGTTGATACGATGCTTATCGTACATTTTATCAGGAGCATAATCGCCCTCTTTATGTTCCTTGTGTCTCTGGCTTTTCCGCAGCGCATCTGCGAAACTGCTGGTTTTTAACGAACGTTGTGGGCAAGTCCATGTTATCACTGCAAGTACCAAGCTTCCACTCAAAGTCAAAGAAAGAAGTCTCTCGACCTGAGAATCCGTCAGCTTTCTGGTTTTGCGTAGTGAGCAGGATTGATTGAATGAAGGCAAATGCGACGCGAATTCCTGAGTTGGACGGGCTGCGCGGGGTAGCCATCTTACTAATCCTGATAGGACATCATTTCGGGGCAACGATTCAGGCACCACCTCATTCCGTGTTCTCTATGATTGTGCCGGGGCTAGCGTTAAGCTGGACGGGAGTTGATCTTTTTTTTGTCCTCTCGGGATTTTTGATTGGTGGTATTTTACTGGATCATCGCGAGGCAAAAAACTACTACCAGCTTTTTTATTTACGCCGCGTCTGTCGTATTTTCCCGCTTTATTATTTAAATCTATTGTTGTTCGCCGGACTGTCTGGAGCAGGTGCCGAAGGAATTTCTGCGTGGTTGTTTGAGCATCCACTGCCGTGGTGGTCGTATGTGACTTTTACGCAAAATATCCTCTCAGTTTACTGGGTTGCGTATGTTGCTTATCCAGCTTTTTATTTAGGTGTCACCTGGTCAGTCGCCGTCGAAGAGCAGTTTTATATGCTGATTCCGCTGGTAATTCGGCGACTCCCATTACGCTGGTTGCCGTACCTCCTGATCAGTCTGATCATCTTGGTCATTCCGTTACGTTTGGGCATTGCTCATCAATACGTTGTCGGAACTATCGCAAATTATATCCTGATGCCCACGCGAGCAGACGGGTTGTTGATCGGAGTTTTAGCCGCATTTTTATTGAGGCAGGAATCTTTTACGCGCTTCATTAAGGCGCATCATTATTATCTTCATACGATCATGGCACTGGTCGCGGGAAGCTTGATAGGGCTAAACTTCTTCCACTTGCCAGCCGTACTTTCCACTGGTTATTTCATGTCAACCTATGGTTATACGCTGGTAGATTTTTGCTTTGCGGGTTTATTAATTTCAGTCCTGACTAATCAAAATGGTTGGATCAACAGACGGCTGAGAAGCCGCTGGTTGCAACAATTAGGACTGATTTCATATGGTTTATATTTAATTCATCTTCCGGTCTTAGGGCTGGCGCATGGCATCGCTTTTCGGCAAACCCCACGCATTGCCAACGGGACTGAATTGGTTGTCACCCTGATTGCGTTGATTATTTCGATGCTTATTGCCGCAGTTTCCTGGGAAATTTTAGAGCAACCAATTCTTAAATGGGGACGCTCTTTTTATTATCAATAAATGAGCAGCGAGCCTCGCTATCATCGCAGCCAGCCGTAGTACCAAAAACTCTCAAAGGTGCAATTTTCTTCCAATTTCCTGGCTTTTCTTCCTGATCTTAAACGTGATATATTTGTTTGGAAAGACGAGTGCAAGATTGTTTTGCCACTCAGTTGATTCCTCTTTAACTTGCAAAGATCGTCTGAAAATCTGACCAAATAATTCAATTTAAGACTGACTGTTAACAAACGTCATCATTGGAGAAAGTAAGAATGAGAACACCGCGACTCACCGAGTTCATGAGCAAAATGGAACCGCACTCCGTAGCGGTAATTTTTTCCTCGCAGGAAATTTTACGCAACGGCGATGCTGATTACGAATTCCGTCAGGAGAGCGATTTTTTTGCGTTGACGGGACTCAGTGAACCTGAAAGCGTCGCCGTGATTTCTCCAAATCATCCGACGCACAAATACGTTTTGTTCGTGCGTCCGCGCAACAAGGAAATGGAAATCTGGAACGGATTGCGCACCGGAATCGAAGGCGCAATCAGCACGTACGGCGCAGATGCAGCTTACGACATTAGCCAGCTCAACGAAGTTCTCCCGAAATATTTGGAAGGCAATCGTCAGCTTTATTATCGCTTCGGACTCCGCGAAGCGAATGACCTGCGCGTTATCAAATATTTGAATAGTTTGAAGGCCGCGATCAGGTCAGGGAAGCAGACACCAGCCGCGATTATTGATCCAAGCGCGATTTTACATGAGCTGCGTTTGCGCAAAAATTCTGATGAGATCGAATCCATGCGAACGGCTGCGCGCATTAGCGCCGAAGGTCATATTGCGGCGATGAAAGCCTGCAAGCCAGGGATGTACGAGTACGAACTTGAGGCGCTGGTGGAATACATTTTTCGCTCCAAAGGCGCGAGTGGTGTGGCGTATCAATCAATTGTTGGATCGGGATTTAATACGACGATTTTGCACTACAACACGAACAACGATCAGATCAAAGATGGAGACTTAGTACTGATTGATGCGGGGGCTGAATACAAAATGTTCGCGGGCGACATCACGCGAACCTTTCCCGCGAACGGCAAATATACCAAAGCACAGCAAGCCGTTTATGAGCTGGTGCTGCATTCTAACAAAGAAGTCATCAAGATGATTCAGCCGGGCGAAAGCTTCATGAAGCTCCACGAAAAAACGATTGATATTATCACGCAGGGCTTGCTGGATTTGGGATTACTCGCCGGCGATTTTAAATCCAACGTCGAGCTGAAAACTTATGAACGATTTTTCATGCATCGTACCGGACATTGGTTGGGGATGGATGTGCATGACGTAGGTCGCTACAAATTAGAAAATGATTGGCGAAGAATTGAAGCGGGGATGGCGTTCACTGTTGAGCCTGGAATTTATATTCAGCCCGGCGTAATAGGCGCGAGCGAAGAATTTTTCAACATCGGCATCCGCGTTGAGGACGACATTGTTGTAACGGAAGATGGCTGCGAAGTACTGACTTCATTGGTTCCGAAAGAAGTAAACGAAATTGAAGCGTTGATGAAGAAATGAAAGAAAGTCTTTAGAGTCTGTAGAGTCTTTAAAGTCTGTTGAGTCCGAAGGAGTCGCTTCGCGTAGCGGGCTGTTGACTCTATGAACTCTACAGACTCTACAGACTCTAAAGACTTAATAGACTCTTCTTTGTATTGTGACTCCGCCGCAATTGTATTACAGTAAATGCGTCCCCTTAATCGTATTGCAACAATGAATCACGAAGTAGTATTTCAAGAAAATTTGCCGGTAAACCTAACACTTTCGGATGCTTTATTAATGTTGGTGACTGAGCTTTCTCAGTGTGCGGAAACATTGCGCGAAACGCATGAGTTAGTTGCTCCGCAGTTGGAGGAATTGGAAAAACGCTATCCGAACGCCCTCACGAAAAGCAATGATCAAAGAAGCTTGGGACGCGCTTCGAGCAGCCATCCTGCTTGATTCCGAACTCAAACGACAACGCGAAGATATTTTACGTGCCCTCAGCATTATCCGTGAGTTAGCGGCGGAAAATGATGCTTTGCGCGGACGTTTGGTACGTTTAGAAAAAGCGCACACCGCCATGCAAAAAGAAGTACGTGAGAAATTACTGAAGGAATTGCGTGAACTCCCGCCTGCTCCCGATCAGCCAGCTTCTCAGCACATCAATTAATCGAATCAAAACCAATAAAACGAAAAGTCGGACTACGAACTGAGTGTGACAAGGAAAGCTTTGCCTTTTCACAATTTAGCCCCTTTGACTAATTTTCTGTAACTCGCTATAAAAGTTTTATCAAGCAATAATAGTATCTCAGTGAAATAGAGCTTCCCCGATTTGAAAGAGGTCTATATGTATGTCAGATGGTCACTACTCTGGTTCTTTGGCTTCTTCCTGCTTATTTGTTTTTCTCATTCGGCTCTTGCCCAAGCTGGTCGGGCGGAGATCACGGGTGGAATCCGCGACCAAAGCGGAGCAACCATCAGCGCCGCAGAAATTACTCTGAAGGAAATCAATAGCGGTCAGACTTTGACCTTGATCGCCAATGCTGAAGGGGGCTTTATCCTGACAAATGTGAAGCCCGGAAAATATAACATCACGGTGAAAGCCAATAATTTCCGCCGTCTGGAGCGCGAAGGGATCACCTTGGCAACAGGCGAACGCTTGCGGCTTGATCTAACGCTGACGCCGGGGCAGTTAACGGATGCGATTACGATTAACGCGGACGCTCCGCTTTTGCGCTCAGAATCAGGCAGTCTTGGTCAGGTGATTGATAATCGCAAGATCGTCAATTTGCCACTCAACGGACGCAGCTTTCTTTCGCTTGTTGCCTTAACACCGGGTGTCGCCGCTCCGCCGCGCACGTCTGAAGGTTCGGCGTTTCCGCGCATTAATGGCGGACGTCCGCGTGTCAACGAATATTTATTTGATGGCATTTCGGCGTTGCAACCAGAACCGGGACAAATTGCTTTTTTCCCGATAATTGAAGCGATTCAGGAATTCAAGGTTGAGATCAATTCCCCCGCCGCCGAATTTGGTCGCTTCAATGGCGGCGTAGTCAACCTGACAACAAAATCAGGCACAAATGAATGGCACGGCTCGGCATTTGAATTTTTCAGAAATGAAGCTTTGAACGCTCGCAATCTTTTTGCGCCAAGCACCGCAGCGAATCCGAAAAAGCCCGTCTTCCGCCGCAATCAATTCGGCGGCGTGCTGGGTGGCCCAATCCGCAAAAATAAAACTTTCTTCTTCGCCGATTATCAGGGGACTCAGCAATTGATCGGGCGCGCGCGCGTTTCAACTGTGCCTACGCTTGCACAACGCAGTGGGGATTTCTCTGGCAGCCTCGGCGCGTCGTTGTATCTTACGCCCACGGGAACGGCTACGACTGTAGCGACAGGCAATACTCCCATTAATGTCACGGATACGAATAGCAATTTGTTGCAAGCACGGCAGGGAATGATTTTTCGTCCTGCTGATAAACGCGCGTATGCCGGAAATCTAATTCCGCTGGCTGAATTCGACACTCTCGCACGAGCGTTACTCAATCGGTATCCGCTTCCAACAGCAACAGGAACAGCGAATAATTACACACGTATTGGCAATGAAGTGCTGACGCAAAATCAATTTGATGTCCGGCTTGACCATCAATTTTCTAATCATGATCAACTTTTCGGGCGTTACTCTTTTGCCAAAGACATCAGCGATCCCGTGACGCCGTTACCTGATGGCAGTGGCAATATTACAACCGGAGCTATCGGGCTTACCAAAACAAAAGCCCAACAATTCGTCGGCAATTATTTACACGTTTTCAATCAATCAATTCTCAACGAATTGCGCTTCGGCTACACACGTCGCGCCGTCAATCGGCGTGCGATCAGCAGGGCTGAAACGGTTACAATTCCGGGCATTCCTGCCAGTGCCGTTTTCGGCAATGTTGCGCCGACCATCACAATTACCGGCCTGCAACAGATCGGGCCGTCCACTAATACGAGCAGTGATTTTCGAACAGACGTGACACAAATTTTTGATGCTACGTCGTGGCAGCGTGGGCGACATTCTCTCAAATTTGGAATGGACTTTCGCATCGAACGCCTGGACGTGATACAGCCGCCTTCACCTGCCGGACAATTTTCGTTCAATAATCTTTTCACAAATTCGCAAGGATTAGCACAGGTCGGCAGCGCGCTCTCAAGTTTGACTGGAAATTCTGTCGCGAGTTTTTTGCTCGGACAAGTCAGCAGTTTCTCGATTGACCTGCAACCAAACGTCCTGCGTCCGCGCGCGAAGATTTTGGAATTTTTTGTGCAGGATGATTGGAAAGCGACAAGTCGGCTAACCGTAAATGTAGGGCTGCGCTATACGCTCAATTTCCCCTCGACCGAAGCCAACAATCAAGGCGCAGTTTTCAATTTACAAACACAGCAACTTGAATATCTGGGCAAAAATAATTTTCCGAACACGTCACGTGAACTACACAAACGTGATTTCGGCCCGCGTCTTGGGTTGGCGTATCGCTTCAATGATCGAACCGTGATTCGCGCAGGCTATGGATTAATTTGGCAAGAGCAGGCGGGCATCACTACGCCATTCACGATCCCGCAATTTCCTTTTGTGCAAACGGTTTCTTTGCGCACGCTTGATAACGTCAGGCCCGCGCTGAAGTTGAGCCAGGGAACAACAGTAACGGCAACGCCGCTTGATGCGAATGCGGGACTCGGGCAAGGAGTCTTCGCTGTTGATCGCGGTCTTGGCTCCGGTTACACGTCGCAGTGGAATTTTGCGCTCCAGCGCGAGCTGACAAATAACATCGTCGTTGAAATTGCGTACGCCGGATCAAAAATCACACACGTTGGAATTCCCGACGTGAATATGAATCAGCTCACCGCCGAGCAATTAAAGCAAGGCGCGACGCTTTTGGATCGCGTAGCTAATCCATACTTCGGTCAAATTCCAAGCAGTTCCAGTCTCGGCGATCCAACCCTTACCAGAGCGCAATTGCTCAAACCATTTCCCCGCTTCACAACCGTGAGTTTGTATCGGAATAACGTCGGCAATACGAATTACCACGCACTGCAAATGAAATTGGAACAACGACTGACGCACGGGCTTTCGTACCTCGTTGCATACACACGCTCGAAATTAATTGACGAAGCGTCTTCTGTTTTTGACGCGACGATTCAGACCGGGCCAGTGACAAATTCTCCCGTCGCAGACAGCTTCAATCGTCACCTCGAACGTGACATTTCCAACGGCGACATCCCCAATGTTTTTGTCGCCAGCGTGACGTATGAATTGCCGTTTGGAAAAGGGAAATCATTGCATACCGCAAAATTCGTCCGGCAGTTGGTGCAAGGATGGGCAGTGAATGGACTTGTCAATTGGCAATCGGGAATACCGCTGGCCGTGACGCAGGCGACAAATTTTAATGCCTTTGCCGGATTTGGCACACAGCGTCCAAATCTTATCGCATCGGCAAGTTTGCCAAGCGCTCAGCAAACTACGGCTCGTTGGTTCAATACGGAGGCTTTTAGTATCGCGCCGCAATTCACCCTCGGGACATCTTCGCGCAATCCAGTGCGCGGACCTAGATTGCGCAATCTTGATCTGGCGTTGGTAAAACAGTCCTTCATCACGGAAAAACGCAACGTTGAATTTCGTGCGGAAGTTTTCAATTTGACGAACACGCCGCCACTGGGCAATCCGAATGTTATATTTGGCTCGCCGGGGTTCGGCTCCATTTCATCAGCGGGTGATCCGCGTATTGTTCAATTCGGGTTGAAATTTAATTTTTGAGAAGGTTACTGAAAAGCAAACTACGTTTTGTTGGCTCCAAATAAAAAAGCCATCTAAGCGAGACTTCGATGGCTTTTTTTTATTTATGAAAGTAGGTGTTAGAAGTCAGAATCAAATCCCACTTCTCCAACCACACCAACCTGATACGCCGAAACGCGCCGCTCGAAGAAATTGGCCAATTCCTGAACGTCTTGTAATTCCATAAATGAGAATGGATTTTTTGCGCCGTAGCGGGGATTGATGCCGAGCATAATCATTCGTTGATCGGCGACGAATTCCAGGTATTGGCGCATGTCGGAAACGGAAAGTCCGGCGACTCCGCCACTGAGAATATCTTCGGCGAATGCCATTTCGCATTCGATGGCTTCTTCCAGCATTTCGATGACTTGCAACGTCATTTCGCCATCAAATAATGTCGGCTCTTCACGGCGAACTGTGCCAATAACTTCCAGGGCAAAAGCCATGTGCGCGGATTCATCGCGGAAGACCCAATTCGTCCCGCCAGCCAAACCATGCAACAAGCCTTTGGAGCGCAGAAAATAGACGTACGCAAAAGCGGCGAAGAAAAATAATCCTTCGATGCAGGTCGCAAAACAGATCAGATTCAGCAAAAATCGCTTGCGGTCTTCCTTTGTATTCAGCTGATCTAATTCGTTGATTGAATCAATCCACTTTAAGCAGAATTCGCCTTTTCTTTTAATCGAAGGGATGTTGTCAATCGCTGAAAATGCTTGCTCGCGCTCTTTGATGTCGGGAATGTAGGTGTCCAACAGCGTCAAATAAAACTGGACGTGCAGCGCCTCTTCGTAAAGCTGGCGCGAGAGATACATTCGCGCTTCCGGCGAATTGATATGCTTGTAAAGATTCAGCACCAGATTGTTGGAGACGATGGAATCTCCGGTCGCGAAAAAGGCTACGAGGCGATTAATCAAATGGCGTTCTGCGGAATTCATTCGCGAACGCAAATCGGTCACATCGGTCGAGAAATCTACTTCTTCAACAGTCCACGTATTCTTGATGGAGTTGCGATACATTTCGTAGAAGCCGGGATACTTCATCGGACGCAACGTTAAATTAAAGCCAGGGTCTAACAACATAAATATTTCCTAAATCAAAAGGCAAAAGGCAAAAATTAAAAGTAGGATTCGGAAGCAAAGCCATTTCTGAATTTCTTAAATAAAGTGCCGACCTTTTGCCTTTTAACTTTTGATATTTGCCTTTTGATTTTCTAAGTACAAGATTCACACGCTTCTGGATTTTCCAGCGAGCAAACTAACGCTTCTTCGTCCGTGTACGTTTTCTTCGGCGCCTCAGCGATAACATTTGGCGTCGCTGAAGTCTTGGCAATTCTGGTAGCCGGACGTGATCTTAAATAATACGTCGTCTTCAAACCTTTCTGCCACGCGTACATATACATTGAAGAAAGTTTGCCGATATTCGGACTTTCGACGAACAAATTCAGCGATTGCGATTGATCAATGAAGGCGCCACGATCTGCCGCCATATCAATTAACGAACGCATCGGAACTTCCCACGCCGTGCGATAAATTTCGCGTAATTCTTCAGGCAATTCCGCGATGTCCTGAATGGAGCCTTCGGCGTTCTTAATCTTCGTGCGAATTTCTTCATTCCATTTGCCGAGTTTTTTCAGCTCTAACACCAGATATTTATTTACCTGTAAAAAATCGCCGCTCAAGGTTTCACGCTTGAACAGATTCGAGACTTGCGGTTCGATACATTCATAACATCCAACAATCGAAGCAATCGTCGCCGTCGGAGCAATCGCAATCATCAAAGAATTGCGCAGCCCGTGCTGTTTTATTTTATCACGTAACAAGTTCCAACGATCCTGGTCAGTACCTTCGATTCCCCATAGATCAAATTGCAAATCACCTTTGGCGGCGCGGGTTTGTTCGAACGCCGGATGCGAACCTTTTTCACGTGCTAATTCGCACGAAGCATTCAAGGCGGCGTAATAAATTTCTTCCTGAATTTTCTTTGAAATTGCGCGTGCCGATTCGGAATCAAATGGCAAATGCAGCATAAAGAAAACGTCCTGCAACCCCATTAATCCAAGCCCGATATTGCGCCAGCGATTATTGGAAACTTTTGTGCTGGGAATCGGATAGAAATTCAAATCAATCACGCGATCCAATTGGCGGACGGCGAGGCGAACGTTCGTCGCCAGTTTTTCGTAGTCAATCTCTCCATCGGCAACGTAGCGCGAAAGGTTGAGCGAACCAAGATTGCAAACGGCAGTTTCTTCTTCGGACGTGACTTCAATAATTTCCGTGCAAAGATTGGAAAGATGCACGACTTCGCCGGAATCTCCGGTTTGATTACATTTCTGATTGCTCGCGTCCTTGAAGGTCATCCATCCATTGCCGGTTTGCGCCAATGTTCGCATTAAGCGGGCATATAAATCACGGGCTTTAAGCTGTCTGGAATAAAGCTGATCGGCTTCGGCTTTGGCGTACGCCGCTTCAAATTCTTTGCCGTACAGATCGGTCAATCCCGGCGTAGATTTTGGATCGAACAGCGACCACATTCCATCTTCCTGCACCCGTTGCATGAACAAATCAGGAATCCAGTTGGCAAGATTTAAATTGTATGTACGACGCGCGTCGTCGCCAGTGTTGTCGCGGAGTTCAAGAAAATCTTCGATGTCGGAATGCCAGGTTTCTAAATAAACGCAAGCCGCGCCTTTGCGCAATCCACCTTGATTAACGGCAGCCACAGAAGCGTCCAGCGTTTTCAGAAACGGCACAATCCCGTTGGATTTTCCGTTCGTTCCTTTAATCAAAGAACCCTGTGAACGGACGCGGGTATAGGCGAGTCCGATGCCGCCCGCAAATTTTGAAAGCAACGCGACATCCGTATATTTTTTGTAAATCGAAGCCAGATCATCCTGCGGCGAATCCAGCAAATAGCATGAGGAAAGCTGTTCGTGAACGCGTCCGGCATTGAACAGCGTCGGCGTGCTGGGAATATATTCAAATGATGAAAACAAACGATACAACTGAATCGCTTCGGTGACCGTTTCAGATAATCCGCAGGCGACGCGCATGAAGAAATATTGCGGCGTTTCGATGACTTCGCGGCTGGTCGGATTTTTCAGCAAATAGCGATCATACACGGTGCGCAGACCGAAGAATTCAAATTGCTGATTGCGATCCGTATCAATGGCGTCATTCAATTTGCGACTGTTTGCCGTAACGAATTTTTTGACACGGTCATTGATCAATCCGACTTTGACGCCCGTGCCAATGGATTGCGAGAACGAATGAATTTCCTGATTGGCGACTTCTTTTTCGACAAAGGTCGAAAGCAGGCGCGCTGCCAGCCGTGAATATTCCGGTTCTTCAACGATCAATCCGGCAGCGGTTTGAATTGAGAGCTTGTCTAGTTCGCTGGTGGTGGCGCCATCATACAATCCACTGATGGTTTTGGTGGCAACGCGCAAGGCATCCACCTGATTCAATCCAACACAGCAGCGTCCGACTGCACGGACAATTTTATTTAAATCTACTGATTCAAAAGAGCCATTACGTTTGCGAACGCGCATTGTGATGGGAGATTCTTCTGCTTGAATTTGCTTTGGGGCTGTTGTTGTTCTGGTAGTTGCCATACTGACGCCTGCACTCGAGAAAGTTGAAAAATTGTTCGTGCTATTGTCTGGGGTAAATGAATTGCTGTCAAAAGGTTCCACGGGTTGCTCCTGTCTCAATCATCAAAATCGTCAAAAAAAGTTGTCGGGAAGATGGTTTTGTCATAAATCACAAAGGATTAGCTCAGTTGGATTCAAAGAGGGCAACACTTTCTCGTACTTTGCAAGGAGGTTGCTCTCCGTCCATGACTGATTTAAGAGCCATTGACTTTATGAGTCGCCATCGGGCTGCGGGGCTAAGTTCAAAAAACTCGCGGGGGTGCAATCGAACGCATCGGCCATCGATCGTTTGCAAAGGATACTGCAAACTTAAAACTTTACTCACTCAACTCGTAATGTAGCGAGGATTTCTATGAGCGGAGTTATTTCGTCTGTAATGGATTTAAAAGCCAGAACCAGCCAGCTTTTTGATCTCTGAATGCCCTTGGTTGCTTGAATTATTCCTGCAACGAAGGCGCAGTCTATAGTAGGGGGTAGGCATTGTCAACACAGCATCTTGTGTGTTTGACGTGATAAACATCGTAAACTAAATCACGAAAAAGAGTTACGCGTGATGAAATTTTTTTCAATTTTTTTTCGCTGCACAAGAGTTGTGCAATAGTTAGAGTGATAAACTAAGTTAGGTGCAGTAAGTCATTAAAAATAGGAGGCTTATGCAGCTACGTTTTAAGGCGAGCGCTAGTTATAGTAAAAAAAGGTTTCAAACACTATAAATTACGGTTTAATCATGAATTAATTGTTCTGACATCTTTGAAATAATTAGTTTTATAAATTGCCAACCGCTTGATAAATTGACTTTGCTCTTATGAATTGCCGCTGACGGAACTGTGATTGTATTAAAAAAGGCTTGAGCCGAAAAAATTAAAAATCAACTTCCTAAAAGCTTTAGCTGAAGCTCTTCGGAAGTTAATTTATTTTTTATTTGGCTCAAGCCTGTGATGATGACCATTACTTTTCCGTCAGCTAAAGCAGACGGCAATTCATAAGAGCAAAGTCAATTCAGATAAAATTGTCCGAACCTTTGATGAGTGACCTACATAAAAGTGAAACAGCCAGTCGGGTTACTAAAGAACCTGACCGGCTGTCTAAGTGTAGCTGGTGATGAGTAATTATTGAGGAGGTTTTGGAGCCGGTGCCGGAGGAGGTGGCGGCGGTGGCGGCAGTTCGATTTTGGCATTGCCACGATGACACGTCCAGCAATTCACTTTTGCGGCACGATCACCCGGCAAATATTCAGCCGCATTTTGCTTGATGCCCCCCATCATTTTCATCATGGCGCGCGCGACATCTTTTTCCGGCTTTTCATCGCTGGATTTGTCGTCCGCATGACAATGATTACAAGTCACACCCAGCGAACGATTGAACGCCTGCATGGTTCCCATGAGCTGTTGCCGGGTAATATCTTTCGGCAAAATTTTCAAGTTTTTAAATCCCGGCGGCGGGGCTTGTTGTTGCCCATAAAGGTTGAATGTTAGAGCCAGTGTGATGACTGTGGCCAGCATCACAATTTTCCAATGGTTGCGATTCATCGTCATTCCTTTCGGTTGATTAGCTGCAATTGGTAGTTGGAAGTGATTAAGGCCAGCTTCTGATTTTCATCTGAAGCTGGCCGATAAAGGGTTAATAGATTAGCAACGCTTTAGAATTGGAAGCGTGCTGAAAGTTGCAGGTTACGTGGTGGTCGCGTCGAAGTTACTGCTCCGAATCCAGCTCGGTTGGTTTGTTCATTCGCGAGGTTAGTAATGACCGTGCTACCTGGGGTAGCAAAGTTTGCCGTCGCATTCAGTCCGTCAAATTGAGTGTGATTCAAAGCATTAAAGGCATCCAGGCGGATTTCCATTTTAATGTTTTCTTTGAATTGGAACTCTTTTGACAGAGCCGCATCCCAGGAGTTGATTGGGCCAACACGCAGGAAGTTTCGTCCTGATTCAAATCCAAGGCTTCCGGCGCTTGGAGCACCGAAGGCAGTCACATCAAGAAATTGATATGGGTTGCTGCTGTTGCCACTACCTGGGCTTTTCAACAGTACGATACGAGCGCCTTCGGCTCCCGATGTTCCCGTCAGTCCATAACCTGAGAGACCGGCGATGTTCGCACCGACGTTGTAAGGTGCACCCGTTTGATAGCGGTAAATACCTGACAACTGCCAACCGTTTAAGGCATAGCCGAGAGCTGAATTATCAGTAGCTTTCGGAATATCCCAAACCCAGTTCACGTTGAAGTTATGGGTGCGGTCAAAATCAAGCACACCGTAATTAGCACGACGGTTGTCCAGATTATGCGGAGAACCGAAGCCACCAATACCTGGCAAGTCATTGGTTTGTGTACCAAGCACTTTACTCCAGGTGTAGTTTATGCCAACCAATAATCCTTTCGTGTAACGACGTTGGAGCGAAGTTTGCAGCGAATGGTAGTTTGAGCTGGCCGTTGGTTCGATAAAGGAAATAGTCCCGAATCCTTGATAGGGTCGCAGGAAGTCAACTGGCAAAGCTTTTGCTCCGGGAGCTGTACTGGTTGAGCTATTGGTTGCATCTTGATTTGAGGCAAGGAATCCCGCTCCATATGCCGGAGCATTGAGATTGCGACGCTGAAGCTGATGCTGTGCTGAAGTTCCGACATAAGAAACGTCAAGCACAGAATCGAACGGCAGTTTGTACTGCACACCAAGGTTATAAGCATAACTGGTTGGCACTTTACCTTTACGGTCAAACGCAACCAATGATGGCGGTGCTAAGAGTACCTGTCCTGTTCCGACATCCTGAATACGTCCATAGAACAGAGTTGGTGCAATGGTTGTAGGAGGATTTTGTACCAAGTCAAAAACCGTATTGCCTTGTGGACGGTCATAGAAGACGCCGCCCCCGCCACGAATGACGAGTGATTGTCTACCAGTGACATCGTAGGCAAAACCGAAGCGTGGACCGAATTGGATACCGCGATTGCGATAGGTTCCTTTTTCAAGACCAGCTCCTGCTTGTAAAACACCATTGGTAAGTTTTCCAGTGTTTGCCACGAGACGACCAATGAGAGCACCATCAATTGTGTTAGAGGCTGATGGTACGAATCCAGCTACCAACAAACGTGGGTCAACTGCTCGACGATTGGCGCCGCTGCAAGGGTTTACGTTTCCAATACAAACTGGACGGTAAAGCAATGAAGCATCACCGGAATTAAATCGTTCCGGCAAGAAGTTTCCAGTTTGCAAATCTTCATCAAATTGCGGCTGAATCCAGTTGAATCGAATCCCGTAATCCAATGTTAATTTGCTGTTTACCTTCCAGTTATCCTGCGCAAAAAATTCGACGTTGTTGTAGCGGTATTTCCCGATCACATACGCCGAAGCCTGATTGAAGGTGTTGAAGACGCCAGTGGCGGCATTCGCAAAACCGAAGCCTGTATCCAGTGGATTTGAGGCATCGTTAACGAAACTATACTGTCCGTTATTGTTGGCGAAACTGCTTTGTGGTTTGAAGCTGTTCTGCCAGTAGCCACCAAATTTAAAGGTATGTGATCCGGCAATCTTTGAAAGACTGGCTGACCAATCACGGGTCGTATTAAAGTTATAGAACGGTGCATTGTTTGAACCGATATTTGGACCGTTCGCAATGCGTCCGCCGTTGAAGATAAATTGTGGTGGTGAATCAATTTGTACTGCGCTCGGATAAAGAATCGGGATGCCGGTGAGACCTAAGCCTGCTTTATTGAATTTTGGATTGATGGGCAGAATGTCAATAAAGTTGTGGCTTTGTCCAAAGGTGATTTCCGTCACCATAGTTGGGCTGATTGCCCCTGTGACAGTACCAGTCACGCTATAGAACCTGTTTGCAGTTAGGCAATTCTCCGCAGAATAAGTCGAAGCGCGCAAATCCGAATCTTCGCTTCGCTCGTGCGCAGCAGCCCTTCGC
>JAYTCQ010000118.1:0-7433 GCA_043736395.1 Blastocatellia bacterium
TGAATCAAAATTGAAATCGTGAAAACTTAAAATGGCTGTAACTAACAAAAAATTCAATCGCTTACAGCTGTCAATTTTTTCTTAACCGGACACTAATGACTTGAACTAGACATTGAGACAATTCCATAATTATTTGTTGGATATGCTGACCACGTGTATTTACTAGCATCCTTTCCCAATAAACGGGCAAATTCTCTTTCTAAAATTTCCCCATAACTTTGCCCGTAACAAAATGCTGGAAATACTACGATAAGCAATACACTAACAATATTTACAATTTTTTTTAACAGAAACTCTCTCCTTTTATTTTTGTACTGCTAAGTTGCGTTGGTTGTTAGAATACGAATGCCTAACGTCACGTTCGACGCCCTGGTGGCAAAGAAGCGTGATTACCGAACCAGCCAATTGGAACGAATCATGGTCATCCGGCCCGCTGCGTTGAACAGTTCTATTGTCGATGTTTCGCAAATTAATTAGGCGTTGATCTCATGATCGCACCGATTTGCGTTAAAGCCCAAGATGAAGGCTCTCCTTCTTTAACTGTACTCATACATTGAAGTAAGCGTTGTACTTCTAAATTATTTGCCCAAGGGTTACTTTCACTAAGGGATAAATATTCCCATCCGATATGCCTTGAGACAATCTCCTCTTTAAGTATTTTATCCTCCAGTGGGTTCGCGATCCGATAATGAATACTGATCTCAGAGCGATCTATGTTGAGGTAATAGTAAAGTTGTTTGGCTATATCCCAGTAGATCCATGTGTCATCTTTTCCCCAGGGGGTTGA
Source organism: Blastocatellia bacterium (assembly GCA_043736395.1). Taxonomy (GTDB): domain Bacteria; phylum Acidobacteriota; class Blastocatellia; order RBC074; family RBC074; genus JAFDVL01. Next base: position 788 of record JAYTCQ010000118.1, read on the forward strand.
ATTTATTCCAAGACGCATAACTTCATTATTATATGTGGCGCGCAACTTTGCGGCCAGCTTTTCAACGATGGGAAGCTGGCCAATTGATTCAAGAAAAAACAGAACCTTTGCATGAGTTGCGGTAGAGGTGTTCATTTTAAATTCACTTTGACGGAGATTCAGCTGCGCCCTCGCATATGGATAAGAAAAATATTTACGATAAAACAGTTCCAATTCTTCTTTGCTGGGGGTCAAAGCTGCAAAGTTAACAGAATTTTCTTTCATATCATCGCTCCTTTCGCTATTAGGCATCGAACATGAATTAGAAGGGATGCTTGTATTGGTCTATGGAGAAATAAGTTTCGCTATAGACCAATTGTTTCTCAATAAACCAATAGAAAATTGGTTTATTGAGAAATCCTGCACCACACAAGACGGTCAACTAATCCTGATTACAATCCAGTCATTTCGTAGCCTGAGGTCACAGGGAGAGCGCTATTTCTATGCTTGAAAACAGCTCTCTTTCAGAGATTAGAAAACGTCTTGCCCGTACCAAATAGGCAGACAACTATAACTTGAATCGGAACAATAAAATCTTGGGGAGAATTCACTTCGTGCTGATATCTAACTTAAATAAAATGTATAATGGCGACTTTCTTTCTAGCATAGCTCTAATTCGCCGTCAATAATAATTTTCAATTATTTTTTTAAGTCAAAGAAAGAGTTGGTTGGAGATAGGTTGATGCGGAACCACAGAAGTTGATCTTTATAAGTAGGTTCAGAAATGGTGTTAATCCCGATCACCATACTTACTCGGCTCTTTCGTATTCCCATCCGCTAAATCACAAAGCCTACGAAAGCCTGCTAGCATGGTGATCCATCCGCCTTCGCCGACAGATTCAATTACTTTTTGCTTCACGGTCGGGCGATCAACCAGTTTTTTTTGTTTGAGCAGGAAGACGATGTCGTTGAGGTCTTTTTGCCGTCCGGCGTTGAATTTCAGAACTGTCAACCATTCGGGCGTGACTACGCGTAAGCCGTTAGGCAGGTTAATCGCTTCTTTCAAAGCTCGCCGATAAAATTCGCGGTAGCTGCCTTTCCTGACAATCCAATCAATCTGGACAGCATATTTTCCAACTTGCAATGTATAAATTTTCCCGCGGCGCTTCAGCGCCCAGAGACAAGGGCTAAAGCCGCAGCAAAAGCCCGATGAATCGGGCTGTGCGGTTGATGCTCACGCTTCCCAGCCGTGAACGGTTGGGCTAGTAGAAAATAGTCTTTAAATTAACGTTAATGCGCTTCAGCGTGGGAACGCCAGCGAAGCGCGGAGTTTGGCACACTAAAGTGTGTACTCTTAGCGCTTGAACTCCGCGTGGTATTTATACATCAAAATCTGTGGCTTTCCGCGGGTGAGTAATTTCTCTTACTTCCAATCGTAACTGCAAATGTTCGATCATATCTTTCAGGCGATTATTCAGGCGGCTCAGCCTCAAATTAGTATTCGTCATTTCCAGCCACATCTGTTTTTCTTCGAGTTCGACATCCAGGCTGGCGGCGATCACAAATGAGAGGGCATCCGGTTCGTTCGGGAGTTCAGGAATTTCGGTGACGTTGACTTCATTCAATTTCATGGCGGCTGTGATGAGCTGCGTGAATAATCCTTTGGACTTATCGCGCAGCGCAAAATCTTCATCAAAAACTATGTCGTCACCGAATATTTCGATCTCCGCTTGCAGATAAGATTCACCCGTAACGAGCCGTTTTAAGTGAAAGCGATTTTTTCCGGCGCACAAAATATTGGATCGGCCATCTTCCATTTTCTCATTGGCAATGACCTCTACGGTACAACCGACGATGCCCGGCGCAGGCGCAGCCGTCTCGGATGTAAAAACAATTCCAAAGGTGTTATTGGTCTTCTGGATGTCAGTCAGGAGCTGACGATAACGCGGCTCAAAGATGTGCAGCGGAGTGACAACACCAGGGAATTGCACCAGCTCTAATGGGAAGATTGGAATAATCATAAAGGTATGTTGAAATAAACTTTTGCTGAAAAGTTATCTTCTTATAAGCATCACATGACCCGTACTCAACAAATAGGATCATTGCTATTTTTCTTCGCCGTTCTAAGCTTAGCATTTTTTCGCTGGATTTCATGAATACTGAATCATTAATTGCCATTGTTGGCCCAACGGCTTCGGGGAAAAGTGATCTCGGAATCGCACTGGCGCAGCGCTTCAACGGTGAAGTTATCAATTGCGATTCGGTGCAATGTTATCGCGGGCTTTATATTGCGACGGCTAAAGTTCCACTCGAAGAGCAGGGCGGGATTCCTCATCATTTGATTGATATTGTTGACCCCCTAGAAAATTTATCCGCTGTAGATTGGGCACATCTGGCGCGTCAAACCATTCAAGAAATCGAGAGTCGAGGCAAGCGAGCAATTCTGGTCGGAGGGTCAGGATTTTATTTGCGAGCATTGACGACGAAATTTTGTTATTCGCCGGAATTGGATGAAACCCTTCGCCCGCGCCTGATGAAAATCTTGGCAAGAAAAGGCTCTGAATTTTTGCATCGAATGTTAGTTCGAAATGATCCGGCGTACGCGGCGACAACTCCGCCAAAGCACTGGTCGCGGATCATTCGCGCGCTGGAAGTTTTTTACTCTTCGGGAATTCCGTTTTCAGAATGGCAAATTCGTTATCCGGTCGAGCCAACCGCTGAAGCCGAGCGGATAAAATATTTTGTCTTAGAGCCTCCGCGTGAGGAACTGTATGCCCGTATTAATCAACGAGCAGGTTTAATGGTTGAGCTTGGATTATCAGAAGAAATTCAGGACTTAATCAAAGCCGGAGTTCCGATGGATGCGAAGGCTTTTCAGGCGCACGGATACAAGCGATTTATTGAATATTTACAGGGTTCCCGATCACTTGAATCAGTGATTGAGCAGATGAAATTGGATACACGACATTATGCCAAACGGCAATGGTCGTGGTGGCGTGGTGAGAAAAATACCGATTGGTTCAGCGGGTTTGGATTTGAACAGAAAGTGATTGAAGAGGCAGCCGGAAAAATGTAGCGCAATTCTTAGTAGCGCAGTCCAGCCATGGTTGCGACAGCCTTTCGCTTCGAAAGGCTAATCTATTCCATAATCGCGACTTTGGATTTTTTATTATTTCGGAGATTTGTTTTTCAGGCAAGTTTACAGCGATGAAATAGATTAAGCTCTGCAAAGCGCAGAGCTTGTCGCAACCATGGCTGAATTGCGCTACGTTGTTACATCGGCAAAAAGTAAAACGTAATTCCAAGAATCGTGTAAACAGCCAATAATAATACGCCTTCCATCCAGTTTGATTCTCCGTCTTGGACGATCAACGCGGCGACGGCGGCAGAGATGGCAATGGCGACAACTTCCATCGGCGTGAACAATAAATCCATCGGCCCTTTGTCTACCAAATAACTAGCGAAGACTAAAACCGGCGCGACAAATAAAGCTATCTGCAAACTGGAACCAATTGCAATGTTTAGCGCCAAATCCATTTTATTTTTCATCGCCATTAAGACGGCAGTCGAATGCTCTGCCGCGTTACCAATAATCGCAACTAAGATGACACCGACGAAAACTTCGGTTAAGCCGACAGTTTTAGCGGTGGCTTCGACAGCGCCCACGAGAAATTCACTCATCAGTGCAACAAATGCCGTAGCGACGAGCAAGATGGTGATAGATTTTCCACGGCTCCAGCCGTGAGTTCCACGCGCGTCATCTTCGTCATCACAGTTTTCTCCGGATTCGCCGACGTATAAATGAGAGTGCGTGCGAAGCGAAAAAAACAGGCTCAGGATATACACAATAAAAAGCACAATCGCAATTTCAAGGCTCAGATTTTGTTCTTTAACGTTGGGATTATTTTTTACCAGGAAGTGAAAAATTGCAGGAATAATCAAGCCGATAGCCGAAAGCGCTAAGAGGGTTCCACCCAATCCGGCTGCCGTTTGATTGAATTTCTGCTTCGAATGTTTTAAGCCTCCGGTCAGAATGCTAAGACCCAAAACCAGTAAAATATTACCGATAATCGAACCCGTAATGGAAGCTTTGACGACTTCAAAAAGTCCGGCTCTGAGCGCCATCAACGCGATAATTAATTCTGCGGCATTTCCGAAAGTTGCGTTGAGCAATCCGCCAACTCCTTCGCCGAGGGTTTCGGATAAATGCTCAGTTGCTTTGCCCATCCATCCGGCGAGCGGAATGATACTGATGCATGACGCTATAAAAATCGCGACCGGACTGGCGTGTTGTAATTCAAGAATTACCGCCACGGGAATTGCGAATAGTAAGTAGTTCAAAAAATTTCTGAGAGCAAAAAATTCTTTTAGCATAATGATTATTTCCATTGAACTTGCGACATTATAAGCAAAAACAAGACATTAGCAATTCAAAGCAGCCTTTGCTAAGCTATGACATACAGTGGGAGCCTATAATTAACTAAGTTTACAAGGATTCGGAGGAAACTATGAAAATTTCACAGAGATTATTATTGATTTTAACAGCAGTTTTGATGATGACGATGGTTGCCGATACGGCGACTTTCGCACAGAAGAAAAGAACGACACGACGCAAAACCGTCACGAAGAAAACCACGTCAGCAGCGGCAGCGCCTGCTCAGCCAGTGGCGCCCGTCATTGCCAAAAATACTGAACTTAAAATTCGTTTGAGCAGTGACATTGACACATCTGTTTCTAAGGATGGCGACAAGTTCACGGCGATTGTGATTGATCCCAGCCAGTACGCGCAATCAACCGTTGAAGGTCATGTTGCGACAGTCCAACAATCAGGCAAATTAAAAGGAAAAACCGCGATTTCGTTAGTGTTTGATCGCATCCTTTTTACGAATGGGACGGAACGCGATCTGGCTGCGCAGTTAGTCAAAGTTTACGATTCAGAATCGGCGAAAAAAGTTGATTCCGAAGGCAATATTGAGAGCGGCGATAAAACCAAAACAACTACGGTTCGGACAGGTGGTGGAGCGGCGGCTGGTGCAGTTATTGGCGGCATTGCCGGAGGCGGCAAAGGAGCGGCGATTGGTGCCATCATCGGAGCTGCTGCCGGAGCAGGTTCCACTTATATTCAGGGCGCCAATAAAATTAAATTAGAGCGTGGCACTGAAATTCTGATCGTGACACTGAGATAGCCTGATTGAAAGGAAGAATAGACCACGGAAGAATCGGATTTTACGGGTCTTCGCGGATCTGAATTTTTGAACCACTGAGAAAACGGAGCGCACGGAGTTTCTTTGAGAGAAGCGGGAATTGTCAGTCGAGCAGACAATCTGTTGTAGATGGTCGCGACTTTCTCCGTGTCCTCCGTGCTTCGTGGTTTATAAAATTCAGACCCGCGTAAACCCGCCTGATCCGCAAAATCCGTGATCTATTAGTATGAAAAAATATTCCCGCCAGATTTTATTTTCCGGGCTGGGTCATGCCGGACAAATTCAATTATTAAATTCTCGCGCAGTCATCATTGGGTGTGGCGCGCTTGGAACCATGCAGGCTGAAATGCTGGCGCGGGCAGGCGTTGGAAAATTACGAATTATTGATCGTGATTTTATCGAAGAATCAAATTTGCATCGTCAAATCATGTTCGATGAGAATGATGCGAATGAGCAATTACCAAAAGCGATTGCAGCAAAAAATCGCATCGCAAGAATCAATTCAGAAATCGAAATTGACGCCCGCGTAGCGGATGTCAATTATTCCAACATCGAAGAATTCATTCAGGATGCCGATGTAGTTTTGGATGGAACTGATAATTTTGAAACACGCTATGTTTTGAATGATGCGGCGGTGAAGCAAGCTAAGATTTGGGTGTACGGCGCAGCGGTTGCGGCGCTCGGTTTGCAGATGACGATTATTCCAAATCAAACTCCGTGCCTGCGCTGCGTGTTTCCTAAAGCGCCGGCCCCAGGAACTTCACCAACCTGCGATACGTCGGGTGTCATTCTTCCGATCATTGCCACAGTAGCTTCGATGCAGGTCACAGAAGCCTTGAAAATATTGACGAATCAGCGCGATAAGCTGCACGGAAAGTTATTGCAATTTGAACTTTGGGAAAATCGGAATTCGGGAATTTCTTTAGGCGAACCCGATCCGAATTGTCCTTGTTGTGGTCAGCGGAACTTTGAATTTTTGACATCAAATTCCGGTCAACTTGCGATGTCGTTGTGCGGACGTGATGCAGTACAAATTTTTCCTTCAACAAAATCGGTTTTGAATTTAGCCGAACTTGGCAAACAGCTTAGCAACTTGGGCGAAGTACGTTACAATCCCTATTTATTGAAATTTGTTATTGAGAGCTGTGAAGTGACTGTTTTTACTGATGCCCGCGCAATTATTAAAGGGACTTCAGACCTCACTGCCGCCAGAACAATTTACGCAAAATATATTGGAGTTTAAAAACAGGCTTGTAGAGTCAAACAGCCCGCTCCGCGCACTGAGACCCTCTAGATTCTAAAGACTTATTAAATGTCTATTACAGAAATTACAGTTCCTTGTTCCACCTCTAATCTAGGCGCCAGTTTTGATACTTGCGGGCTGGCTTTATCGCTGTATTTGCGCGTCAAAGTTGAGCCACAATTGACAGGCTTTCAAGTTGCAATCACGGGTGAAGGCGCAG
>JAYTCQ010000119.1:0-3551 GCA_043736395.1 Blastocatellia bacterium
CGGGCTTCTGCATTTTTGATTCTTTCCACCGTCTTCTTCTGCCCAATCACCAATAACAATTCAAACAAGCTTGGCCCGACAGATTGTCCAGTTACCGCAGTTCTTGCGCCGTTAATAAATAATCCCGCTTTGACGCCGTTCGCTTCCGCACATTCACGCAGAGCAGCATCTATCGAATCGTGCGTCCATTCGCTCAGCCCTGCAAATTTCTCCGCGAGAATTGGCAGCAATGGTTTCAGCGCCGGGTCTTTCTGTAAATTCTTTTTGACAGCTTCTTCGTCGAATTCAAAATCCAGATCATCTACAAAATATGCGCGTCCATAACTCGCAAAGTCATTCAGCGTCCGGTAACGATCTCGCAGCAAATTGATCGTATGTTCGAACCATTGTTTTTGCTCGCCGTCGTATTCATCGCGCCAAAGATTTTCAGCCTGTAATTTCTCTTTCACCATCGGCAGCAAATCTTCGAGCGGCATTGTTTTGATGTATTCCGCGTTCATCCACTGGGCTTTTTGATCCGTCCAGTTACGCGGGAATTTTGATGGATTCGCCGCGACCCAGCGCGGATTCATCAACTGTTCTTTTTGCGCCATCCAGCTATTGGCATCCTGCACATTGAAGTTGTACACCGCATTCGATTTGTGAATTCCGCCGAGCGAGAATTTTTCAACTAATTGTTGCTTCGTGAATAATTCCTGAATTTCGCCTTCTTCTTTTTCTTCCGGCGACCATCCGAGCAACGCCAGCGAATTCAAAAACGCATCGGGGATAAACCCGGCATCGCGGTACGTCGTAATGCTGACAATTTCTCCGTGTTTGCGCTTCGAAAGTTTTCCTTTATCCGGAGCCATAATCAGCGGCAAATGCGCAAATGTCGGAACCGTTTTTTCGAGCGCCTGATAAATCAAAATCTGCTTGTGCGTATTCGACAAGTGATCCTGTCCGCGAATGACGTGCGTGATATTCATTTCGATGTCATCACAAACTACACTCAAATTATAAAGCGGATGCCCATCCGAGCGCAGCAAAACCAAATCTTCGATGTCTTTATAATCGCGCTCCTGTAATCCGAAAACTTCATCTTCAAATGCTGTTTTGCCTTCTTCAGGAACTCTGAAACGAATGACAAAAGCTTCACCAGTTTCAGCACGGGCATCGGATTCTTCACGCGACAATTCACGGTACGGATTCACTTGCTTCGGCTGACGTGCGTTGTCGGCAATTTGTTGTTTAATTTTAGAATCGTCGCGCTGTTCCTTTGGCGTAAAATCTCGATAGGCATGTCCCGTATCCAGCAATTGCAAAGCTGCGGCGCGATGTTTGGCGTAATTATCGGATTGAAAAAACGGCCCTTCGTCATAATCAAGACCCAACCAGCGCATCCCTTCAATAATTCCCTGTACCATCGCCTCGTTGTTGCGAAGCGTATCGGTGTCCTCAATGCGCAGCACGAGAGCACCATTATTTTTGCGAGCGTAAAGCCAATTGAATAAAGCGGTGCGCGCTCCACCGACGTGCAAATAACCAGTAGGAGAAGGCGCGAAACGAACACGAATAGTTGACATAATTGATGATTACCTTCTTAAAATTTCAGCTGACAGAGTACACGGATACCATTAGTTTTACACGGCTTCAGCTAATAAATCTAAAATTATTTGGATATGAATGCTGGCACCAACAATTAAATATTTCATCATGAACAAAATTAATCAGCAACATACTGCTACTTGCTTTTTTCAGATTCATGCAGTATTTTTCTCGCACCTACTAAGTTCTTCAAGGCATGCAGAACGCGGGTGCGACTGACTTTGCCAAATTCTTTGCTGGTATAAAACTTTCTTTCAAACAACGCGTTTTAGGCAGATTCCCGCCCAAAACGTAATTTCGACAAAATGCGCACTTATTCAAACGAGATCACCCCAACTGATCATTTGATTTCGCGTATTTAATACTTCACTTGGAAGGGCAAAGGCTTTTTCTCTCTTCCACGTGACTACTTTCATCCATTCAAGGAGATTTATGCACATTCAGAAATTACTGATGTTCGCACTGCTCATCGTGTTTGGCGCGGCTTCCAGCTTCGCGCAAACCACGAGCGGATCAATTGCAGGGAATGTTAACGATCCCCAGCAAGCCGCAGTAGCAGGCGCGACCGTCACCATCTCAGATGAAACCAGAGCGTTTTCGCAAACTGCTACTTCTGATAAAGACGGACGCTTTGTATTTCCGACCCTATCGCCTGGAACATACAAATTAACCATCGAAGCCAAAGGTTTCAAAAAACTCGAACGCACCAACATGCTGTTGGTTGCTAACGACAAAATGACTGTTGGTGAACTGGCTCTCGAAGTTGGTGGAGCCAACGAAACTGTCACGATTACTGCTGAAGCAACACTCGTTCAGTCCGAGAGTGCCGAACGTTCCCACGCTATTCAAGGTGAGATCGTCCGCAACATCGCTGTTAACGGACGCGGATTCGTCAATCTGGCTTCTATCGCGACAGGCGTGGTTTTCAATAACAACGTCGGAAACAGCGATGCCATCACCAACGTTTCAGCGAACGGCTTACGCACCAGCGCAAATAATTTGTCACTGGACGGTGTCTCCATCGTAGACACTGGAAACAACGGTACAATGATTAGCGTCAACCTCGACGCTATCGCCGAATTCAAAGTTTTGACCTCGAATTATCAAGCTGAATACGGACGATCAGCTGGAGCACAAATCAGCGCGGTGACACGTGGTGGAACGAAAGATTTTCATGGTTCATTTTATGCATTTCGCCGTCACGACGGAATGAATGCAAATACATGGATTAATAATCGAAATACGCGTCGTGATGGTGTCGCACCAGGCATTATTAATAAACCTCGTCTTGATCAACGTGACATAGGTTATACAATTGGCGGACCTGTTTACATCCCAGGATTATTCAATACCAACAAAGATAAATTCTTTTTCTTCTTTAGTCAGGAACATCAAAAACGCTTGACACCTCCAGCCGCAGCTGTGAACGTGCGCGTTCCTACGGCACTTGAACGGGCAGGAGATTTCTCACAAAGTAAAGATAACAATGACGCACTGTTCCCTTATATTCGGGATACTACATTGAACCTACCTTGCACAGCTGCTGATACGAGTGGTTGCTTCAAAGACGGCGGAGTCTTAGGTAAGATTCCGACGAACCGCTTATACGGCTTAGGTCTCAATATTCTGAAGATTTACCCCTTACCAAACTTCAGTCTGGCTGGTGCGAACTATAACTACCAGACACAGGAACCAACCAGTGACCCACAACGTCAAGACCTTTATCGTGGCGACTGGAACGCCAGTGAAAAGTGGCATGTGACTGGAAAATATTTATACAACAAGCGTGGACCGAATTTGCCTTATGGTTCGTTCGTACTCGCCAGCAACTTACCGGACTACGCAGCGAAACAACCAAACAATCGCTATAGAACCTGTTTGCAGTTTAAAGAGAAATCGTTTTTACTGGGAGAATGGGATATACAACAGATGTAACGGTGTCGCAATTCGAGCTGTTAGAGCAA
>JAYTCQ010000120.1:0-29532 GCA_043736395.1 Blastocatellia bacterium
AGGATTTGCTGATTTTTCGGCTAGTCTATACTTGCAATACAATTATCCCTTAGACAAATACCATCACTTCTGGAAAGTGCATCATGACAATATCGTAGACAAAACGCCTTACGGGAAACGCTACAACGATGTCGGTCCAATCTGGATGGGGTTCCGGTTAAATACACCAAAAACACCTGGCACATATAACCGAATTGCTTATCCCAAAGGTGCTTATATTTTGCACATGATCCGCTGGATGATGTTCGATGATCGGAACGGTGGAGATAAGAATTTCCGCGAAATGATGCATGATTTTGTTAAGACATACTATAACAAAGTTGCTTCCACTGAAGGTTTTCAAAAAATCGTCGAGAAACACATGTCCTCTAATATGGATTTGGACGGTAATAAAAAAATGGACTGGTTTTTCCGGCAATACGTTTATGGAATTGACCTGCCGAGTTATCAATTTGAGTACAGCCTGACTGAAGCCGGAGGCAAAACTGTTGTAGATGGGAAGCTCACGCAAAGTGGCGTATCCGACAATTTCAAAATGCCTGTTCCACTGTACGGCGAAGTTGATGGGAAAATAATTCGGCTGGGAGATATAGCGATTACCGGCAATTCAACTCTTCCTATCAAAACCGAATTACCCGCCAACACCAAGAAATTGATGATAAATTTTAATTACGATGTGTTGGCATTAGAAACAAAAACGGTAAAGAAATAAAGTAAGGTGATTTATGAAAAAAATATTTTCTCTTGTTACGTTGTGGTTAGTTCTTGTTACTCCAATCACTGCTCAAAAGTTATTCCCTGAAGAAGTGATAATAAAGCATCTCGAATCAATCGGAGAGTTAGACACTAGAGCCTCCATTACAAGTCGCGTGTTAATCGGAGAAGTTAAGCTGCGTGTGAAAGGCGGACGCTTAGGTGAAACTGGAGGTCCAGTAGTGATGGCATCTGAAAAGGAAAAGCACGTCATTGGCATGACGCTTGGTTCCACAAATTACCCGCACGAGAAAATTGGATACGATGGTAAGTTGCTGAAGGCGGCTTACCTGTTACCCGGAGTCCGATCAACGCTCGGAGATTTTTTTATTTCTAATCCCATTTTCTTTCGTGAAGGTTTAATTGGAGGCGCACTCTCTACAGCGTGGGCTTTATCACATCCAAAGTTCCACGAAGCCAAAATTGAGTATAACGGTCTGAAAAAAATTAATGATCAGCAACTTCACGAAATACTATACATTCCGAAAAAAGGCTCTGATTTCAATATTAAACTATTTTTTGACGAGAGCTTCCGACATGTTCGCAGCGAATACACGCGCATCCTTTCTGCTACGCAAGGCGCGCGTCCTGAAGATTCTGCTCGAAGAACTGACACAAGATACCGTCTGACAGAAGAGTTTTCAGATTTTAAAAAGGAGAGTGGTTTAACCTTACCTCATACCTACAAAATGAACCTGACAGTCTTTGGGCAAGGTGTTTCGGCGAATGAACAGGAGTGGGAAATTAAATTAATTCGATTTGCTTTCAATCAGTCTATTCCGCCTGAAACTTACAACACAGAAGCAAAATAAGTAGGGCGCGAAAACCGAAACAAAAAAAGGCTGGAGCAATAATTGCTCCAGCCTTAATTTTTTCACAAGAAGTACAAATTAAATTAGAAATCTAATCTGGCTCCGAGTTGTACAATACGCGCTCCGAAAGTTGACGTGATCTTTCCGAAGTTTGTACTGCCGATAGCCTGGAATTGACCAAGGAAGAAATTGGCGTGATTCATAGCATTGAAGGCCTCCAAGCGAACCTGCAACTTGGTAGACTCTTTGATACGGAAGTTTTTCGCCAAAGCAACGTCGAGATTTATATACTTCGGTCCATTGAATACTGCACGTTGTAAAGCACTTGTTTGTCCGGGAACATTATTGAAGAACACTTGCCCAGTAAACGGTGTCGTACCAAATCCTTCAGCGGCACGACCTGTGGTGTTCGTCACTGCCGGATCAATAAACCAAACATTAGCTGCCTGAACACGAACACCTGTCAGGTTTCTGATTTGTGCAACCGATAAATTTGTCAACGGAGTTTGACGACCTGAACGTGCAGCTCGATTGAAAGTTCCTCGTGCGTCTGTGAACGTGATAGGGGCACCTGTTGACATTCTAACAATAGGACTTAACTGCCAGCCACCGATAATAGCGTCAGCTAGGTAATTCATCCCACTACCAAAACGACGACCTCTACCAACAGGAACTTCATAAACTGCGCTGAAGTTCATGATGTGAGTTTGATCATAATCTGCACGCGAATACTCCAGTTCCGGGCGAGCATTATCGAGTAGGGGCTCAAATAACTGCTGTGAAGTTCCTACACCATTCGTAAGTACTTTTTGAAAAGAATAGTTCGCCAGAATCGCCAAGCCTCTTGAGATACGACGACGGAATTCAACTTGTAGAGAGTTGTAATAAGAAACTGCACCATTAGTGACTAGATCAACTGCGCCAGTATTCGGGTTCGCATAAAAGTTAACACCTCCACGCACTCCGGTTGTAACGTAAGTTTGTGCCAAGTCCGCGACATTTCCTGCCTGAATCGTATTGCGATTCGCAGCATTGGCCAAGTTGCCACCATTGGTTAGTAAAGGGAAAACCGTCAGAGCCTGACAGCCGGCATTTGTTGCCGTTGTGCAAGCTGGATTTCCAGTCAACAACAAGTTAGCTCTGGCTCGGTTAAAATCAGCCAGAAAACCATTGCGTGTGATATCGATTTGATTGAGATCTATCCCTCTCCAAAGATTCTTTGACCGATTGCCAGCGTATCGAACTTCAAGAACATTCGCTCCAAATTCACGCTGCATACCAAAGCTGTATTCTTCGACACGTGGTGTTTGTAAATCAGGATCAACCGCAAAAACTGTCCCAAAGTTACCAAATGCAGCCGTGTTATTTTGAGCGTAAGTGCGCGGAACCAGAATTGCCGGAGGAGTGATAGGAGCACTATTTGGCAAGAGACCAATGCGCGTATTAAGCAGGTTATCACCAGTAGCAGGATTCAGAGCTACAGCACCAGTTCTTCCGAGACCAGCGTTACCAGCTACAGCATTATTCAAGACAGTAATCATCTGGTCATTCAGATAGCTCCAGCGATAACCACCACGGAAAACTGTGCGCCCATCACCAACAAGAAATTTGCCTAATTTATTGGAAGCCTTAGGCGACCAGGAAAAACTTAAGATTGGTGTGAAATTATTCTTATCAGTTTTGTAATATTGCCCGGGGTTGTTTAAGTTCGTACCAACTAAAACATAACGTCCCGCAGGATTAAGAATAGCTTGGCGAACATCAGAGCCATTAGGAATTTCAGCTTCAAGCCCAATACCATTATTTAACTTCAAGGCAGTATACAGCTCATAACGAAGTCCGGCAGTCAGCGTAAAGTTCGGACGAACACGCCAGGAATCCTGAACGTAGGCCGAATGATTACCATAGCGAAAATCCTGAAATGTCTGCGTTGAGCTAAAGGATGTATCTGTTCGACTCGCAACGTTATACGATTGTGCCCCAGCTCCCACAATTCCTCCGTACAAGGCTAATAATCCATTCGCTACACCTAACTGAGCGACGCTGATACCACCTGTAAATTGTCCCGCTACAAAAGTCGGGGTGTTTTGATTGGTGCCAAGACTGTAGGTACGAGTAATCGCGGCTTCGTTGTATGCATCAACAGATTGATACGCCAATGCACCACCAAATCTGAGTGTATGTGAGCCTACATTCAATTCGCCGTTATCCTGAAATTCATTGCGCCAAGGAGTGCGACCTTGATTTTTGAAAGTAACTTCAGGGTTGCTGATAACTGTTGGAACTACATAAAATGGAGGAACAGCAGCAGTGTTGGTGAAAGGAACAACGCTACGGAAAGTTCCGAGACGGATTTCATTCGTGAAGCGTCCAGCAGGCGTCCAACGATAGGAGCCAACCAATTGCTTATTTTCTGACGATTGAATTGTGTCAGGCGTGCCATTGAAGCCTTCAGTATTATCTACATCAGGGCGCATGTTATTTTCTTTATTGAAACTATAGACAATATTGAGTGAATTTTTCTCGGTTAGGTCAAAATCCAAACGTGTCGTGTATGTTTTACGATCAGCATTTTGCTTTTGGTTAAAACTATACCCTGTTGTGTTGATCTGATCTCCAACGTCAGCTCGGTTTCCTACAGTAGGTAATTTTGAAAGAAAACGGCTGTTGATGGTTGGGTCTATCGCCGTTAACCCGGCACTGGCAGGCAATAATGAAAGCAGGTTAACAGTACGTGCCACACCAGCAGTGTCGTTATAGGTAAATGTACCTTGACGTGCAGCTGGCGTTAAAATTGTTCGTGTTCTCAACGATGATTGACGAGTAATGATTCCTTCATACGCAAAGAAGAAAAATCCCTTGTCTTTATAGACTGACGGTGCTCCTGTTCCGAAACGCGGCAGTGGCATCGGACCGCTAAGTCTTCCACCAAAGTTATTACGATTCAGGAAAGGGATTTTAATAGCGCTTCGATTGTTAAAGAAATCGTTCGCGGCAAAAGCAGAGTTACGATTGAATAAAAACCCAGCCCCGTGGAATTTGCTTTCACCACGCGGCGTAACCAATCGAACCTGCGCTCCACCGTTTTGGTCAGCCCCTGAGTTTTGCAGAACAATCGTGAATTCACCTGTGTCATCTACTGAAGGTCTGTTAGGTGAAAAGTCCGTCGCATTCGAGCGAATAAATCCGTCCTGTACGTTGATACCGTCACGAGTGATATTTGTGAACGATGTGCGAAGTCCATTAATTGAAGAATTCTGTGCGCCGTTCTGTGAAACGCCAGCTTGAATCGAAAGAAGATTCAGCGGATTACGTCCGAGCAACGGAAGCTCCAGAATTTGTTTTTTACTAATTGTATTGCTTAACTCAGCATTAGTCGCATTCAGTACATCGTTTCCGGCAGTAACTGTAACAGAATCAGAAACCGCACCGACCTCTAACGCCACTTGTAATGAATACTCGCGACCGATGTCAATTTTGACTTCGTTGGCAGTGAATGATTTAAAACCATCCGCCGAAACTTTCACGGTATAGTTGCCGACTTCGAGCTGCGGCAAAATAAATCCGCCGTCACCGCTGCTGACAATAGTTTTTTCTCTTCCTGTTTTATCGTCCTTGACGATTACGGTTGCGCCTGGCACAACGCCGTCAGGACCAGATACCGTACCGACTAAACGACCTGTATTCGATTGCGCCATTGCCACGATAGTAAAGGCGATCAGTATGAGGATCGAGGGAATAATTCTTTTCATTCGTAAACTCCTTGAGGAAATTAACTGCGCTTAATTATGCGCTTATTTGGTTGGTTCACATTTACCGAATATCTGACTACTATTTATTCAGCCAAACGTAAAAGAACAAAGATGCAATGATTGTGCCATTTTTCTTAGTGTCGAAAACTTTGAATATTGTTAGGTTTTTTGTTTTTTTTCAAGCTCAACTATCCAAGATTCTGGAAAACATTCACTTTTTCGGATAAATCTCTGGCTACTAATAGAGTTTACTTCTCTTTCAATCCCATTTTCCTGACGGCCTCTAAATTGCCTCTCCAAGATTGTCAATTGACGCAACCTAGTCGGTTCGCGTAAACTCTGTCATTATTGAATACCTACCAAGTCGGTTAGCCTCTGATGGCTGACAAAAGCTGGTCGTAGTGAAGCTGATGTGAGCTTAACAATTTCGACGTGGCGCTAACGGTCAATCGTGCCCGCGAAATGCCGAGGAGATGTTTTTTATGTCATTCGATTTCAAACGTACTGTTTCACAACTCCTGGTCGGTGCGGTACTCGCGTCGTCAGTTGCTGTCTTCGCCCAGGATAAGGAAGACAAAAAAGAAACCAAGCGTCGCAAAGATCAACAACAATCAGGTCGTGCCGAACGCCTCAACAGCGTTTACAAAAAATGGATGGACGAAGATGTCGCCTACATCATCACCGACGAAGAAAAGAAAACCTTCAAGTCGCTGAAAACTGATGAAGAACGCGAACAGTTCATCGAACAGTTCTGGCTCCGCCGCGATCCTGATCCTGACACCGACACCAACGAATATCGCGAAGAATATTATCAGCGCATCGCCTACGCGAATGAGAATTTCGCGAGCGGAATTCCCGGCTGGAAAACTGATCGCGGTCGCATCTACATTATGTTTGGCAAGCCGGATGAAAAAGAAACACATCCTTCCGGTGGCAGCTACAATCGCCCAACCTGGGAAGGTGGCGGAACGACTTCAACATTTCCTTTTGAAAATTGGTGGTATCGCTACATCGAAGGCGTTGGTTCCGACATCGAAATCGAATTCGTAGACCCGACCGGTTCCGGCGAATATCGCATCGCCCGCAGCCCGAATGAAAAAGATGCTTTGTTATATGTTCCTAACGCTGGACTGACGATGTCTGAAGAGTTGGGATTGTCTTCAAAAGCTGATCGCATCGCCGGATACAGCAGCAACAATCAAGGCGGCAGCGGACAGCTTTTCGGACAACGCGCAAAGGATCAACCATTTGAACGTCTAGCGCAGTACGTCGCTTTGCAACGCGCTCCGAAGGTTAAATTTAAAGACCTCGAAGCGAATCTCGCGTTTTCAGACGATCCGAAAATTAACGTTGATGTTCTCTCAACCGGAATGGCGATCAACTATGCTCGCGTGACAGAAAGCGCGGTGCTGACTTCATTCACGTTGCAACTTGATAACACTGATCTTGTTTATAAATCCGTCGGTGGATTACAGCAGGCGGCGGCAAATATTCATGCTCGTATCACAAATGTTTCTGGTCGTCGTGTGGGATTATTTGAAGACGTCGTGACCTCCAGCTATCTGCCTGAGCAATTAGATGCGGGACAAAAATTAAAATCCGTTTACAACAAAGATTTAATTTTACCTCCTGGCAATTACAAAGTTGATTTGATTGTGCGTGACGTGAACAGCGGACGCACAGACATCAAGCATTTGGGATTCAAAGTTCCAAATTACAACGAAGGTGAATTATCTTCTTCGACTTTGTTACTGGCTTCACGCATTGAATCGCTGAATGGACGTTTAGCAACTGGCCCGTTTGTGCGCGGTCAGATGAAAGTCATTCCGAACGCCACTGCGGAGTATAAAGCCGATCAAACGCTCGGTGTTTATATGCAGGTTTATAACGTCGCGATTGATCAGGCGACGCTGCGTCCCAGTGTAGATATTGAGTATGTGATTACGCCTTCCGGCAAAGAAAAAGATATTCTAAGCACTTTCAAGGAAGATGGAAAATCAGGCATGAGCAGTCTGACCAGTCAGCAAATTACGCTGGCGCGATTGATCTCAATTAAAGACCTGAAGCCGGGTTCTTATGACATCGCCGTCAAAGTTACGGACAATGTCGCAGGCAAAACGTTTACACGCAAAGAAGTGTTTACGGTAATCAAAGCCAGCTAAAATCATCAGGTTGGTAAGCGTCAATTAAGATCACTCTGATTGACGCTTACCCTTTTGTTATCAAGTTTTTCGCCCCACGTTCTCAGCTATGACTAAGCTTCACATAAAACGAAGCGGTTTGACGTGGGTCTTTTCCGCCCTTCTGATTTCCTTCTCACTTCCATTTATTTCTCTGGCGCAAACTGAACGTCAACGCACTGTCACAGATAAGAATATTAACGCTGATTTGAAATCGCTTTTGAACGATTATTACAGCGGTAAGCCAGTCCGCTCAAAAGTCGTCATTCCGGCCAACGAACAAGGCCTGGAAATTCTTGATGGGCAACTTAAAGCGCAACCGCTGGCTAATATGCAGGCCGCAGTTCAGCCAGGAGAAATGGTTTTAATCAGAGAGTTGCGTTTCAAAAATAAAGTCATTGAAGTCCATTTTAATAACGATAGTCGCAATGAAGATACAACTCCGTTGTCGCTGCAACTCGTTGGTGAATCTGGTTCAGAGGCGAGCACACGTCCTTCGGTGGCTACTACAAAATTAGCCGAACGAAAAAAAGTCTGGCCTGACCCAAAATTAATGTTGCGCTTCTCCCGTGAAATCGGAACGCAGGATTTAACTTTACAAAGCATTAATCGCCTGCTTTCATCAGCAATTGATGTAACGAACCTAGATCCAAATAATCGAATTAAAATTCCAGAGCCACCGTCTGTACCTGTGGTAAATCCGCTTCCGGCTGGAATTACCGCCGCCGAAATCACGGGAGATTTAGCTAGCACACAAATCGGAATCGGCGAAGTTACGATTGAATGCAACGTTTCCGGAGCCAGGCTTTATGTTGATGGTTCCTACAGCGGAACCGCGCCGCGTACGGTACAAATTATCAGTGGCACTCATTCAGTCTTAATTATTGCGCCGGGTTATGAAACATTCGAGAAAAAATATTTTTTAACTAACGGGAAAATTTCAATTATTCGAGCTGAACTGAATCCTAAAAACAAGTGATGCTTTCAAAAAATTAACGATGAATCAAACTACGCCCCGCCCGATCATTCATCCTTCTTCTTCCCGCGCTTCCTTTTCAAATATTTCCCGCAGTCAATGGAATACATTGTTCGCCGCACAAGCTGGATGGATGCTTGATGCGATGGATGCCATGCTGTATTCCTTCGCACTCACCACATTGATGAAGGAATTCAGTTTGAGCAGCGCACAAGCTGGCAGCGTCGCTTCGGCAACGTTATTAACCGCTGCAATTGGCGGCATCGGCTTTGGAATTTTAGCAGATCGCATCGGACGAAAAACCGCTCTGTCATTCACACTTTTATTGTATTCACTCGCCAGCGCAGGTACAGCGACCGTCGGATTAATTCCGATTTCTCCACTCGTACAATTAATTTTCTGGCGCGGATTATTAGGCTTCGGAATGGGCGGCGAATGGGCGTGCGGTGCGGCCTTAGTTGCAGAAACATGGCCCGCAGAAATTCGCGGTAGAGCCATTGCGATTATGCAATCCGGTTGGGCGATTGGTTACATTTTAGCGGCTCTGCTGGCGGCAGCATTTTTACCGAATTGGCGATTACTTTTTGTGATTGGATTTTTTCCTGCGCTCCTGATTTTATGGGTACGGCGTCACGTTCCCGAAACACTCAGCGAAGAACAAAAGCAAAATCCTGCTTCACCATTTGAAGTATTCAGCCCTGAATTTCGTAAGTTCACTTTGCGTGCTGGCGGCGTAGCGATTTGCGTTCTCATTGCTTATTGGGGCGTATTTACGTGGCTACCGGGATTTCTCGCTTTGCCCGTTGAAAAAGGAGGCGCAGGAATGAGCATCGTGAAAAGTACGTGGTGGATTATCCCCGTGCAAATCGGTGCGTTCCTCGGATATTTAAGTTTCGGAGTCATCGCCGATCGGCTGGGACGTAAGCCCGCTTTTATTTTGTATTTACTCATCACTGCCGTTGTCACTCCGATTTATGGATTGAACGCTACGAATCAAACCGTTCTGATGACGCTCGGCCCGGTGCTCGGATTTTTTGGCTCAGGATATTTTGGAATTTTTGGAGCGATGGTTTCTGAATTATTTCCGCAGCGAATTCGGGCTACTGCGCTCGGAGTTATTTACAACATCGGACGCGCCGCCAGCGCTACAGCTCCGTGGTTAGTCGGTGCGATTGCAGAACGCAAAGGTGTCGGCAGCGCACTCGGCGTGACTTCGTTGTTTTTGCTTGCGGGAGTTTTGATGATGCTGACTTTGCCGGAAACGCGCGGGAAAGAACTTGAATCCTGATAATGCAGAAGCCCGCACGTAGTAAGGGCGCCTTTGCACAAGGAATTTTTCAAAAAATAAGTAGCGAAATGACGCCCTTACTACGTGCGGGCTTCTGCATTTTTATGGTGAGCCATCGCCAACAATTCTCTTCAGCGTTATAATCCTCTCCGTTCAATTAACAATTCAATTTTAACTATCTCCCCATAACCACGAAAGGAATTCATGTCAACAGCACATCTTGATTCACTGCTCGCCAATTGGTCCCGCGTCCACAAACAAAGCGCACGCTTAATGAAATCAGCACCATCCGATAAATATGATTGGAAGCCCAGCGAAACTGGAATGCCGCTCGGCGAATTGATAAATCATCTTTACATCGCGGAAGCTTTGTTCGCTGATTCAGCCGTGACAGGCGGATTCGATAAAGACAAATTACCTGCTGCCATCAACAACACCGAAGAACTTCTCGCAGCTTTCGATAAATCGCACGAAGAAAGTGTCGCCAAAGTTTCGACGCTCACTGCCGAACAAATGGGCGATATGGTTGCGCCGTTCGGCCCTGAAAAAGCGATGCCACGCGCGTTTCTTTTACAGGTCATGCTGGAACACGAAATTCATCATCGTGGTCAGCTTTATACCTATTTGCGAATTCTTGGCTGCGAATGTCCGCCGCTATTTGGATAATTTTTTGACAGGATTTACAAGATTGACAGGATTGAATTTTTTATATTTCATCTTGTTGATCATGTAGATCCTGTCTATTTCTTTTCCGGAAAATGTCCAGAAATATCATCACCAACGCGAATCCACTCCGTCCGAAAGACGATCCCAGCTTTCGTGAACGCGCTTATGAATTAGTCCTGCAAATCCCCGCAGGTCGCGTGATGAGTTATGGCCTAGTCGCTCGCGTGTTAGGCGTTGGGTACGACGCCCGCGCCATTGGAAATATTATGTATGCGACTCCGAAAGATGCTCGCAACGTTCCGTGGCATCGCGTCATCAATTCCCAAGGCGGATGCTCAACCGCAGGCGTGACTTCACCGCCGGATTTACAACAACGATTGCTTGAAAATGAAGGAATCATTTTCAACGATTCAGGCAAATGCAAGATTGAAAAATATCTTTGGACGCCGCCTGAATACGAAGCGCAGAATAATCCCCAAACAAATTTATTTAACTGATAATCACTGCTTTCCCCCGGCACAATTTGGAGGAAACTCAATGCCCCTGAAAATTATTTTTTGTCTGTTGCTTGTAAGTGTCGCAACGTTTGCGCAGCCGCGTCCCAATGCAACACCAGCTCCAACTCGAAAAATCTTTAATCACCCGCAAGGCTTCAGCTTTCAATATCCTGCCGATTGGAAAATTGAAAATAGTGACCAAGGCGCACAAATCGTGCCGTCTGGAGTTGCGGCAAACGATCAAACAGAAAATTTTCGCATCCTGACAATCGCTGCGCCGATTGAAATCACTGACCCACGCTTCCCTGGTGAAATGGATACACTTGCTGCACAAATTCCCGGCTTCACGAAAATCGGTACAATACAAAATTACAAAACAAAAACTTCAAGCGGATTGCGTGGCGTCTGGGCGGGAAAAAATCTGACGACGAATCAGGCTGTACAAATGCGGTTGTACGCGACGACTTTGAATTCCAACGCCATCGTTTTGTTCGCGGCAGGAACCGCTGCCAAACTTGATGCACGTGAAGCGAGGATACTCGAAATTGCCACTAGCATCACACCTGCCAGCAATCCTGCTCCGGCGACGCAAACGCCATCTGCGATTGATCGTTCACCGCTTGCCCAACAATGGATGCAAAGATTACGCGGAAAAAAATTAGTCCAGATGAGCAGCTACAACAGCGGTGGCGGTTCCGGTGGTTACAGCAGTAAAACTGAAATTTATATGAACGCCAACAATACATTTCAAGCACGTTCTGAAAGCTCAGTTTCGGTCTATGTGCCAGGTGCGAATGGTGGTTCGAGTGGTGCGAAAAAAGCTGCCGGAACCTGGCGAGTTTATGTGAACGGTTCTCAAGCCATGCTCGAAATGAAATATGAAAACGGGCAGATCGAAACGAATGCGCTGCAAGCCAACGGCGAGCAAACTTTCATAAACGGCAAACGTTGGTACGTCACTGAACAATAAATTCACCTAAAAAATTATGGACAACAACCCAACCCGACAAGCTCCGTATCAAATTGCAAAACCAGTGTATTCTGTCGCCCATCACATGGTCACGACAGCGTTTGAATTACCCGGATTTCGCGTCGTCCAAAATCTTGGCGTAGTCCGTGGCATTACCGTGCGTTCACGTTCAATTTTTGGAACGATTGGAGCCGGACTTCAAACGATGGTCGGCGGCAACATTTCAATTTATACGAAGCTCTGCGAACAGGCGCGTGAAGAAGCGTTTGAAATTCTGATTCAGCACGCTTCAGAAATTGGCGCGAATGCCATCATCGGCGCACGCTACGACGCCAATGAAATTGGTCCAGGCGTGACAGAAGTTTTGGCGTACGGCACGGCTGTCATTGCACAGCCAACTGAGCCTGCAAATTATCAACAATGATGTCGCAAACTTCTTAACGATAGACTTCAGTTATGAATTGCTACGCCACTTTAGGGCGTGGTGACAAGCAAGTAATTAGCGAAGGCTTTAGCCAAATATCTGCGATTCAATCCACTTTTCTTTTTGCTTTAGCTAAAGCTTATTGGAAAGGAAAAATTTTATTAATTCGGCTGAAGCCTTGTTTCAATTTATTGCCTGCCACGAGTTAAAACTCGTGGTAATTGATATAATTTTTTCCGAATTATTTTTGAAGAGGAACTGCATGAAAACAATTCTATTCACCATCACTTTAGTCTTGTTATTTTCACTATCTACACTTGCGCAAACGCAACGCCCGATGACGTTCGATGATGTGATGGCATTGAAAACTGTCGCCGCTACAACGATTTCTCCTGATGGAAAATTCGTCGCCTATACGTTGTCTTACGCTGATATGAAAGACAATGAACGGCGTACCGAAATCTGGATGGTGGCACCTGATGGCGGTAAGCCGCGCCGCTTCACGAACGGCAAAAATGATAGTGCTCCTACATGGTCACCCGACGGTCAAACGCTCGCGTTTCTTTCAGCACGCAGTGCAGGCGGCACTTCCAGCGAACCGCCCAGACCGCAAATTTATTTGATCTCCCCATTCGGTGGCGAAGCTGAAAAACTGACTGATGCTAAAGCTGGAGTGAGTTCTTTTACGTGGTCACCCGACAGCAAACACATCGCGTACGTCGCACAAGTTCCGCTCACCGATGTCGAAGAGAAAAAACAAAAAGACAAAGACGACGCGCAAGTGGTAGACGCGAATTTTCGGTTCTCGCACCTTTGGGTAATTGAGACTGAAACAAAAAAAACCACAGAAATTGTCAAAGCTGATCTTGTCCTCAACGATCCGCAATTTTCTCCCGATGGCAAACGAATTTCATACACAACAACCCCAACGACAAAAGCAGACGACGGCAGCCTGAGCGATATTTTTATTGCCAACGCGGATGGCAGCGGTACATCGCGCAGGCTTTATGAAAATCTGGGGCCAGACAGCAATGCGCGTTGGTCACCCGATGGCAAGTGGATTTCATTCAACAGTCGCGATGAAAAAAAGGGAAATCTTGGATTTCCAGGTTTGTACGTGATCGCCCCTGAAGGCGGTGCGCCACGCGCCATTTCACAAAATTTTGATCACTCGTTTTCACCTGCTATTTGGTCGCGCGATGGGGCGACGTTATACATCTCTTCATCACATCGAACTACTTCACAAATTTTCAGCCTTCCCGTCACTGGCGGCGAAGCAAAATTAATTTCATCAGGCGATGCAGTAATCAGCGGTGCTTCATTCACAGCTAACCGCGACAAAATTGCTTTCACGCGCAGCGATCTGCAACATCCGGCAGACGTGCATGTTTCCTCCGTCGCAAACTTCAATCCAACCAAACTCACCGATCATAATTCGCAGTTGAAAGACATAGCGCTTGGACGTAGCGAAGTCATCAAATGGAAAAGCAAAGATGGGCTGGAAATTGAAGGGCTGCTGATTTATCCCGTAGGTTATGAAGCGGGCAAACGCTATCCGCTGTTCGCCAATATTCACGGCGGCCCATCGGGTGTCTGGGCGCAGAGCTTCCCTGGCTCGTGGGGCAATTTCGCGCACGTCTGGGCAGGCAAAGGTTGGGCAACGTTTTTGCCGAACATTCGCGGAAGTTCGGGCTATGGCGAAAAATTTTTATTATCGAATGTGAAAGATTGGGGCGGCGGCGATTATCAGGATATTCAATCCGGCATTGATGAACTCATCAAACGTGGAATTGCTGATCCTGAAAAATTGGGTCAGGGCGGATGGAGCTACGGCGGATACATGACCGCATGGACATTGACGCAAACGAATCGCTTCAAAGCCGTAATGGTTGGCGCTGGACTGACGAATATGTTTTCGATGTATTCGACTAACGATTTGCAACGCACACTCGAAGGATATTTCGGCGGGCTACCGTGGGATGATATAGAAGGCTACTGGACAAAAACTTCGGCGATGGCACACATCAAAAAAGCCAAAACGCCAACGCTGATTTTGCACGGCGGCAGCGACACCCGCGTACCGATTGGGCAAGCGCAGGAATTGTACATGGGACTGAAGAAAAATAATGTTCCCGTGCAATTAGTTTTCTTCCCGCGCGAAGGTCACGGGTTAATGGAACCACGCCACCAACTTGATAAAATGAAACGTGATTACGCTCACTTTGCCAAATATGTTTTAGGCGTTGATGTGCCTGAAGAAAAGAAAGCATTAACCGCAAATTCAGAGAACAGCAAATGAAAACACTCTCCCAAAAAACAATAATTCTTGTCGCGTTATTGCTGTTACCATTCGGCAGCGCAGCACAACGCGGCAAAACTCCTAAAAAAACTTCAAGCGCGGCAGCAAAGATTTATTCGATGAATGCCGCGCAAAGTCAGATCACGTTAACGCTGGCGCAGGAAGGTGCGCTGCAAAAAATTCATCCCTTGCATCACGTGGGGGCAAAAAGTTTCAGTGGGAAAATTCAGCTCCCGACTGACGAATCAAAAACCTCAGTCGAACTGGACGCCGATACAAAATCTTTCGTCAACATTGATACCGATATGAAAGATTTTGAGAAGAGCGGATTTCATAAAGTTTTACACGGCGAAGTCCTGCGCAGCGAGCAATTCCCTTCCATTAAATTCCGTTCTGTTTCTGTCACGAACATCCAAAAATCCGGCAACAATCGCAGCTTCACACTCAATGGAGATTTAACCCTGCGCGGCGTCACACGACGTGTAGCCTTTCCCGTTAAAGTCACTCTCAATGGTAACCAGCTTCGCGCCACCGGAGAAGAAAATATCAAGCAAACAGATTTCAATATCACTCCGTATTCAGGTGGTCTTGGCACAATTAAAATCGGCGATCAACTCAAAGTAAGCTTTACCATCGTTGCAAATGCTTCGTAAAACAAATTGAAATCGCTATGACGCAATTCAAGCTGACAATTCAGATAATTATTTTGTTGCTGATGCCTGTCGTTTGCCTTGCTCAAAGTAATGAAGAGAAATGCTCATGGCGCAAAGCTCCAGACCTGTTGAGAGATGAAAAAGGTAAACCGATAGCCATTAGTTCCAGCGAACTGGAGCATAGATTTATTAGCGGCGAAAAACCAAAGTATCCCAGCTCATGCCGATGTCAGGGATATGTCCAAGTACTTTTACATATTGACGCTAAAGGTGAAGTTGCATGCTTTCAGATAATTAGTGGGCATCCACTTTTCAAACATCCAGTTGCTGAAGTCATAAAAAACTGGCGGTTCATTCCTTACCAAACTGAGAGCGGGAATAAATCTTTCGTCGCTATCTTGAGTTATAATTTCAATCTTGATGCCCAACCGTGGGGATTACTAAATCAAGCGTTACCTTGTAAGCCACCTAACACCATACTGAAAGATTCGTCAAACAAAGTTTTGTGGCTCCGCCCAAATGAAATGCTTGATCGCGCAATCGAAAAAACTGCCCCATCACCCGACGCGCATATCAAAACAGGTGGCGATGTGCTCGTTAATGTTATGGTAAATGAATCTGGAAAAATCACTTGTGCAACCACTGTTAATGGTCATCCAATTTTGCGCGAACGGGCGATACAAGCAGCAATAAAATGGAAATTCAAACCATTTTTAGTCAACAATAAACCTGTTCCATTTTTCGGACATTTACTGTTTTCTTTCCTGAAGCCTAATCATCATTAAAGGACGTATTTATGGCACAAGCTCTCACACTCGATCCTAAAGCTGTCATCGAAATTCACAGTCCCGCCACACTCAAAAAAATCGGCGAAGTGACGATTGATTCTGCCGCTGACGTACACGTCGCCGTAGCTTCTGCGCGTTCAGCATTTCAGCAATGGAGTGCTTTGACGATTCCGCAGCGATCAAAAATTCTTCTCTCTGCGCGTGATCTTTTTCTCGCCAGGCAGGAAGAAATTATTTCTTTAATCTGCGCCGAAAATGGTAAGCCTCGCCTCGAAGCTCTCGTAGAAATAACATACGTCTGCGATGTCATCACTTTCTACGCAAAGCAGGCAAAACGATTCCTCAAATCCGAACGCATCACTCCACATTTATTCCGCAATAAAAAAGTCCTTTCGCATTACGAACCGCGCGGCGTCATCGGCATGATTGCGCCGTGGAATTTTCCATTGATCTTAACCATCGGCGAATCTATCCCAGCGTTGATGGCGGGCAATGCTGTCATCATCAAACCTTCGGAATGGACTCCGTTGATTGCCAAGCTTGGCTGCGAAATTATGCAACAGACTTTCACGAATGCAGGATTGCCAGCAGAGATTTTGCAGATCGTGAACGGCTACGGCGAAACAGGTGGCGCGCTCACCGACGAAGCCGATATGATTGCATTCACTGGCAGTGTCAAAACCGGAAAAATTATTGCGGAACGCGCCGCGAAAAGATTAATCCCTGTCAGCCTCGAACTTGGCGGCAAAGACCCGATGATTGTGCTGCGCGATGCCGACATCGAACGCGCCGCAAATGCCGCTGTGTGGGGCGCATTCACGAACTCCGGGCAAGTCTGTATTTCGGTGGAACGCGTGTATGTTGACGAATCCATCGCCGACGATTTCACGAAGCGCGTCGTCGAAAAAACTCGTGCGCTGCGACAAGGCGTTGATGCCTCTGAAGCCAATACTGACAGACGTGTAGACGTGGGCGCGATGACCTATCCCAAACAAATCGAAACCGTCGAAGATCACGTCAACGATGCGAAAATTCACGGCGCAAAAATTCTGACGGGCGGACAACGCAATCCGAATTTAGCCGGACGTTTTTATGAGCCTACGGTGCTAACCAACGTAGATCATTCGATGAAAATCATGACCGAAGAAACCTTCGGCCCCGTGCTGCCGATTATGCGCGTCAAAGATGAACGCGAAGCTCTGCGTTTGGCGAACGATTCGATTTACGGATTGAATGCGAGCGTCTGGACTAAAGACAAGGCGAAAGGCGAACGCCTCGCCGCGCAGGTCGTAGCCGGAATCACTTGCGTCAATGATGTGATGGTAGGATTTGCGGTAACGGATGCGCCTTCAGGAGGACTGAAAGAAAGCGGCATCGGCAAACGTCACGGCGTAGCTGGCATCCGCAGATTTTGCCACGAACAGGTCATCATCACAGACCGTTTTGGATTAAAGCGCGAATTAATCTGGTATCCCTATTCCGCCAAAACAGAAAAGCTATTTTTACGTGCTCTTCGTGTGATGTTTTCCAATCGTTTGTCAGATAAGATTTCATCTTTATTTGGCAAATAATTATGCGTGCTATAACTGCAAAAACTCCTCCTTCTCCTGACTCGAAACTACTGACCGGGATTATGCGCGATTTTCAGCGCGATCCTTTACGCTACCTCACTGATTGCGCTCGTCAGCACGGCGATTTCGTCCGGGCTCGCTTTTTATACTTCCATTGCTACTTCCTCTTTCACCCCGATCACATCGAAGAAATGTTGGTGACGCAAGCGCCTAATTTTATTAAAGGCGCTTCGTTTCGAACACCGCTGTTTGAGCGAGTCGTGGGGAATGGCCTGCTTTCCAGCGAAGGCAATTTCTGGAAGCGCCAACGTCGCTTGGCGCAACCTGCTTTTCATCGGCAACGGATCAATGCGTACGCCGAAACGATGGTCGAATACGCCGAACGTTCGACGACTTCGTGGCAGCAAAACACTTCACTTGATATTCATCAGGCAATGATGCAACTGGCATTGGAAGTTGTCGTCAAAACACTTTTTGATACGGATATTGCGGATCAAGCCAGTGATGTTGGCGACGCCATGGAAATCGTTGTTGAGCCATTCAAATCACAGGCAACCTTCAAATGGATTTTGGATAATCGCTTCCCGACGCCAACTCGTCGTCGCTTTTATCGTTCCGCAAAAACCCTGGATAATATTATTTTCAAAATGATTCATGACCGTCGTCAGAGCGGCGAAGACCGTGGTGACCTGCTTTCGATGTTGCTTGAAGCACGTGATGAAGACGGCTCTGCGATGGATGATCAGCAATTGCGCGATGAGGTCATGAACATTTTTATTGCCGGGCATGAAACGACAGCACTGGCCTTAACCTGGTCGTGGTTTCTGCTTTCTGAACATCCTGACATTGAAAGAAAATTACACGAAGAACTTGATTCAGTTCTTCACGGTCGCAGGCCGACGCTTCATGATTTGTCAGCCTTGCAATACACAGACAAAATTGTGAAAGAGGTGCTGCGATTATATCCGCCAGCCTGGGGATTAAATCGTGAAGCGGTTGAGGAATGTGAAATCGGAGGTTACCGCGTCGCGGCTAAATCACAGTTTTATGGATTTCAATGGGTGATTCATCGTGACGCCAGATATTTTCCAGAACCTGATCGTTTTATCCCTGAACGATGGACTGAAGATTTTGTGAAGCAATTACCACGCTACGCCTATTTCCCTTTTGGTGGTGGTGCGCGCCTGTGCATCGGAAATTCTTTTGCCATGATGGAAGCTGTCTTGATTCTCGCCACCATCGCACAAAAATTTCGCTTGCGACTATTGCCTGATCAGAACATTCATCCTGTTCCTTCGATTACGCTCAGGCCAAATCGGGAGATGATGGTGCAGGTTGAGAAAAGAGATATTTAGAATTTATGCTTCGGCCTGTGTAGACAAATGCACTGAAGCGCGGAACGCTATTCACTGATGAATAAAAATCTATTTTCATGTGGGTTTGGTGTGATGTTTTCGAATCGGTGAGCTGATAAAATTTCGTCGTTATTCAAGGTACGATAGGCGTCCCGCCTGTCGAGTGATTAATAACGCCATGTTAACCGTGCTGCGCCTGTAATTCTAATGGTCAAACACAAAGGTCATTACTGAGAAGGTGGTAAAGAGACAGCTTCATTATCTATAATGATTCGTCTAATGGACTTTCGGGCATACCACACGTCATGCGATGTCTTCTTATCGCTATCAGATATATTAACAATTAACCAATCGCTATCCATATCCACAAATTTGCCTTTGATCGAATAGGGTATTTCGTCCTCGTAAGGAGTCAAATAATCGAAAGCAACGATGATAGGTGTACCAGATTTAGGCAAGTCATGTTGCTTTTTTGTTTCGCATCCTACCAAGGAAATAAAAACAATTAAAATGATGTATTTTCGCATAGTCAATGAACGTAATTATATGATGCTTATAAAGCTCAGCACTAGACTGACTAGCCCAAGTGTAACGCTGATAACTCCGAGGCTTCCGGCAACCCGCTCAACTGTAACTCATAACTACCTATGAACTTAGGTCAGTAATGTCAGATGTAAATTCAATAAGTCTTAGCTGAGTAATTTTAAATGTCGCGCTTCTCGATTCTTATCGGGGTCTGCTATAGGCTTAATTAATTCTAGCTTTCGGACATATGATTCTGGAAGATAATGTTCTCTTGCACCACTGATAACCAGGTCTTTGTACCAACTGTAAGGATTTAGGGTTTCATCAATTTCTGTTTGGTCTGCAACATATGTAAATGTTTCGATTATTTCATTTTCCGATTTTACCCTGATTGTTATTTGGTTATAGCCTTTTCCCAATCCTTCAGCATCGTCAAGAGAACATTTTTCAGATTCGTCTATTTCATAAATAACACCTCGTACCTCATCTGATTTATTGTTTGTGTAGAAGGCATCACATTTAGCCGAACCGTCAGTACTACGCTTATGAAATCGTAATGTGAAATTATTCAATGCTCCTGTTGAGAGTTTCGCCGCGGATGGGACACGTCCACGCAAGCGTTTAGTGTTCATGTTTGATCCATATGCAAAATATTTCATGAGTAAAATCTCGTAATATGTAAAAGACCTAACAACACATTTTGCGAGCGCGTTGCAGTGGTAGAATTTACAAGTCGCCCACGAGCGACGCGCTTCGCAACAATGAATGTTATGCATTTTCTACAAACC
Organism: Blastocatellia bacterium; assembly: GCA_043736395.1. GTDB lineage: Bacteria > Acidobacteriota > Blastocatellia > RBC074 > RBC074 > JAFDVL01. The sequence goes on from JAYTCQ010000120.1 coordinate 20,298, forward strand.
ATTGAACGTTTTGTATATCAGGGCTTTGATTACAGTAAAATCTGATAAACAGCCCATAATCATATTTTAATTCATTGATATAAGCCTCTAGTTTTTTCAAATCACACGTGTCACAAACATTTGAAGTTGATTTTTTAATTTCAATAACTAAGTAATTTTTTGGGGTTCCTCTGATATGGACAATTATATCTGGATATACATAACTTCCATCGGTTGATTGGCTGCGAGTGCAACTACGAGGCAATCGGAGCGTTTTAGGAACGTAATGATCTCTGTTGTACTCACAGTCAATATTATAATCAGGAAACTGACTTATGAGATAAATTGCCATTTGATGTGTAATTGATCGTTCGCTTGAGTTAACCTCAAATAAATGAGCATCATGTTTAAATAATTCCTGTATAGCCTGTATGACTTTGTCTGCCAACAAACTATTAGGGCAATTATCTTTAATTTTATCTTGCCAGTACATTATCAAATATGCCTAACATGAATTCGACAAGCGGGACGCCTATCGTACCTTTTTATTTCTTCCGCTCGAACAGATGAACACTATCCACTAATCGCGCACTCGTTCCATCGTGCACAGTGAATTGTCCGCCCTTCCAAATACAAGCGCCGCCGTATTCGCCTTTTTTATTCACGGCATAAAAATTCAAACTAATGCTGGCGAGTTCTTCCAGATTATTTCCGTAGCGTGCGCAGACACGTTTGATCGCATCCATCGCGGCATCGGTTGGAGACATTCCGTGACGCATATTTTCGACTACGGTGTGCGCGCCGTTGATGTAGATGCATTCTTCGCCGCGTCCCGTCGAACCTGCCGCACCGATTTCGTTGTCCACGTATAATCCGCAGCCAATCAAAGGCGAATCGCCTACGCGTCCGGGGATTTTCCACGCTAATCCCGAAGTCGTAGTCACGCCGGAAATATCGCCGTTCGCGTCTACGGCTAAGCAATTAATGGTTCCGGTGGGACGATTGCGCAAGCGTTCTTCGGCGTAATTATTCCACGCAATTTCCTGCGGTTTCGCTTCGACCTGCGCAACTTTTTTTGTTCTCGCAGTCTTGTGCCAGCTTGGGCCCCAGTTGTCTTTGTCGTTCAATTCTTCTTTCCATTTCAGCCACAATTTACGCGAACTTTCCGTCAATAAATTTTCCTGTTTGAAGCCCTGTTTGATCGCAAATTTCAAAGCCCCTTCGCCGACAATCAAAAGGTGATCGGTATTTTCAAGCACGACACGCGCAACTTTTGAAGGGTTTTTGATCGTCTTCAAATTCGCTACTGCTCCGGCGCGTTTGGATGGCCCGTGCATCACGCTGGAATCCAATTCGACTTCGCAATCTTCATTCGGCAATCCGCCGTAGCCAACGGAATCATCCAGCGGATCATTTTCAACCAACTCAACTCCGGCGAGTACGGCATCCAACGTATCGCCGCCAGCCTTGAGAATTTCCATGGCTTTGTTGACGCAGTTGATGCCGCCATTGAGCGGTTTGCCATCAGCTCCCATGTGATTATTGGAACTGGAAATGACTACCGGACGAGCCGCCGCCCATGGATTCGCCGAAGCTGTCGAAGCAATCAGCGGCGCGGTTAAGCCTGCGGCTACAGTATTCATAAGAAATTTACGTCGTTTCATTTCGGGGTTCATGGGTTTCTCCTAATTGCAGAAGCCCGCACGCAGTAAGGGCGTCTTTTCATAATGTAAAAGCGCCCTTTCTGCGTGCGGGCTTCTGCATTTTTACTGCTGTTTCGGTTCTTGCGGAACCAGTTTTTTCACTGCTTCTTCTAAACCTTGCAAATGTTTTTCAGTTTCTGCGCCGTAGTCACGAAAGCTTTTCAGGATCGCGGATAATTCGTTATCGCGTACCTGCAAACGTTCCAGCTCTACTGTCACTGCTCTAAACCTGGCATCAAGACTTTCCTTGACCTGTTGAATCGCCTTGTTTTTGTCGGCGTACGGCATCCGGCTAACCTGTGCTTCAATGCCTTGCGGCGACATCAACAAATCTAGATTTTGTTTTTCCGCGTCAATCACAGCGATGCGATCACGGAGCGTTTTCTGTTCGGCTTCATAACGATCAATCCGCAAATCTACACGATTTAATTGCAGGATGTCGGTCTGCATTTGCTGCCGCGCATTCCCAGCACGGACTTCATTCACGAGGCTTTTGACTTCGTTCGTCAGGCTTTCCAACGCGCGAACTAACGCATCAGAAGAAGTCATCGGGTCAGTTCTCGGCCTCGGAACATTCGTCGCATCAATCGGTTTTTCAGTTCCCGGCGCGGGTTGCGAAGGCTGATCCTTATTTTCAATATCAATGATTTTGTCGAATTGTGTGGGCTGTTTGGTGGGGCGTTTGGTTTGCGCCAAGCTATCAACATTGAAAATTGTGAAAGCGAAAAATGCGAATGCAAAAACAAGGTACTTCATATTTTTTACTCACCGAATACTAAATATTTATCCAATGCTAACGCGCCAGCCCCTGCACTTTCGGAAAGGTCGGAACACTCACATTTCCATCTTTATCCACCGCCTGCACCGCGAAAAAATAATCGTCCTTCGACAAACCTTTCATCACAAATTCTGTGACGTTGCCAACGTCTTTGCTGCCCGTCCAAAGCGGTTGATTCGTCGGGCGCCAGACGATGCGATAGCCTGCAATATCAGGTTCTGTGCCAGCTTGCCACGCAAGCGTTGTGTCGTATTCCTGCCGCGTAGTTTTGAATCTGACACCTGCCGGAGATGCCGGAGCCAGCGCCATACTGCTTAAACTTGCGGCGTTCACACGGGCGACTTGCGCGACAAATCCGAAGTCTACCATTTCGATAACGTCGCCGTATTTGATGCCGTTTTCTTCGCGTACCACTTGATGCTGGCGCGAGAAGTCTTCGTTCGGTTCCGTAAATCTGACAGCGGAAAATCCGCGCTGCAAAAACGGAGTGTGATCGCCGCCGCGTCCATAACGATCTCTTCGGAAAATTAATGTCACTTCAAAATTCGGCACGTAGCGTTCACCAACTTCTTTGATGTATCGCGCCAGTTGACGCGAAGGTCCATCATTTTCTCCGCCAATGGATTGGCGCGTTTTCGCTTCGGCTTCGGTTTCTGTCGAAGGAATTCCTTCGGAAAATACACGGATGCGCCTATTCTCTTTCACGCCGTTGCCCCCATTAGTGTTCCCGATAATATCGTTTGTGAACATCGCGGCGACATTTAATGCTTTTGTTTTCGCCATCTCTGCCCAATGCGCCGCGCCGAGCAATCCCTGTTCTTCGCCGGGAACGGTCATAAAAACCAGCGTGGCATCGAATTCATATTTCGACATCACGCGCGCCATTTCCATCACTGCGGCGGTGCCAGAAGCATCATCACTCGCGCCCGGAGCGTCGCTGGTCGTATCAAGCACGCTCTGTGTGCAAACGCAGGAATCGTAATGTCCGCTGACGACATACAGCCGATCTTTGGATTCAGTTTGTTTGCCTGGCAGAGTTCCGATGATATTGATCAGGCGCGTCGGTTGCGGTACGCGCTGCGCTACAGGTTGAATAAAATCATCTTCGCTGACAATTAATCGTCCACCGGATTCTTTGCTGTAACGTTCAAATTCAGACTTGATCCAGGTGCGTGCGGCTCCGATGCCACGCTTTGGATCGTCCTGCGACGACAACGTATGACGTGTGCCGAAGCTGACTAATTTTCGAATATTGGCTTCAATGTTGGCGGCAGAGATTTCAGAAAGAATTTTTTCAATCTGCGGATTTTGTTTCGCGGAAAATTGCGCTTGCTGCGCCTTTGCTGAGTACGACAAACCTAAAATTAAACTCACGCAAAGACACAAAGACGCAAAGCGGGGATTTGAATTTTTCATACGGGTTCCTGATTGTAATATCCGGCCTTTCGATAGGATTCGTCGAGGACTTCGACAACGTGAACGACCTTGCAATCAAGGCCTTTGGTACGGCATCCCGCGCCGAGTTGCATGTGGCATCCGGGATTCGCGGTCATCAATAAATCCGCGCTGGTGGCTTTCACTTTACTAATTTTATCCGACAGAATTTTGTCGGACATTTCCGGTTCGCTCAGATTATAAATTCCGGCTCCACCGCAGCAATCCTGCATTCCTTCGAGTGGTCTGAAATCAAGCTTGGGAATCGCGGCTTTCAAGACATCCTGCGGGGCCGAAGTGATTCTTTGCGCGTGATACAAATGACACGGCGCATCGTAAGTCACAGATTGTTCAATTGGCGCACCTTCACGGACACCGATTTTGTTGAGGTATTCAGAAACATCACGGACGCGGCTGCTGAATTCGTGTGCAAGCGCGGCATACTGCTCATCGTCCTTTAATAGTTCGCCATAATCTTTCATCATCGCGCCGCATCCGGCTGAGTTGATGATGATCAGAGATTTATAATTATTCTCGAAGGCTTCAATATTTTTGCGGGCGAGGTCTCTGGCGATTTCAATTTCTCCGGCGTGGGCGTGCAAAGCTCCGCAACAAACCTGTGTTGTGACCGGAACCAGCAACGCGCCATTTGCTACCATCACACGCGCCGTTGCTTCATTGGTGTGCTTGAATAAACCTTCCATCACACAACCTGTGAAAACTGAGACTTCACGCTTTTCGGTGAGCGGTTTGTCTTCGACCGCAATCGAAGTCGTCAATGAATCCGCCTTTTTTCGGCGGCTAAAAAAATTTCCAAATACAGGTTTTGTCGAAAGCAATAATGACAAAGCAAATTCGGCTTGCGGGTTTACTTTGTTCATTAACGTGCGGATCGGCTTAAACCACAACGCAAAATTTCCGAGTCCGCTGTCACGAAAATAGCGATTGACCGCCATGACTTTGCTGAATTTTTCCGGGTACGGAAATAACTCTTTCAGGGCGCGGGATAATAATTTTTCGACAACTGTATTCGGCTGTTTGACACCTGAGCGCACCATCGCGGCGCGGGTTGTCTCCAGCAAATGACCGTATTCGACTCCCGCCGGACACGCCGTTTCACAAGCCCTGCAACCGAGGCACAAATCTATGTGATGTTCGAATTTTTTATTGTCGAGATCAATCTTGCCTTCGACCACGGAACGCATTAAGAGGATGCGTCCGCGCGGGCTATCGTTCTCGTTGCCAGTTTGCACGTACGTCGGACAAGCCTGTAAACAAAGGCCACAATGGATGCAGCCCAGCAGTTTGTCACTCTCAGCTTCGACCGCAGTTGTTAAATCAGTTAAGTTCATTATTTGTAAGTTGGTCTTTGGACTTGGTTTTTTGGTCTTCGGTTAGGTAATGATAGTTTTCAATTTTCAACCAAAGATCAAAAACCCAAAGACCAATTTTTAAGATTAAATTCCCGCCACAAACCGGCCTGGATTGAGGAGATTTTGCGGGTCAAATTTTTCTTTCAGGGAGTGCATCAAAACCGCAGTAGCTCCGATTTCACCCCAGACATCAATTTGCGATTTCAACTCATCAGGCGCTCGAACAATGACGAGATTTCCGCCCAAACTTTGTGCCCGTCCGCGAAATTCTGAAATCCGTTTGGGGCGTTCTTTCGTGCGAAACCAATCCAGCGCGTGATTGCTGGCGTGAATTCTAATCACTCCATTCGCGGCATGCGCGCGCAACATTGAAAGCGGAGACTCCGGCAAATATTTTTGGACTTCAGCAATCATCACCCCTAAATCTGCGGGTTTGACGCTGACTTTAAAAATCAAATCCCATTCGGAGGAGACTTCGGTTTCCCGATATGCTTCCCAGAATTTTGCCGCTGTATCAACATTGAGTGTTAAATTTTTGTAGCCTGTTCCCAACCGCAAGGCTTCGGCGATTTGCCATTCAATGGTTTCTTCTTCTCCGATGAACTGCAAAGCCAGCGCGTAGTTGCCATCATTGGTCGTTGTAATCTCAATGCCGTGATCGCTTAAATTCGCTGAAAATAATTCCATCGAAGTAGGTTGCACATCCGAAGCTCTAATCCGCGCAACTAAATCACAAATATCAATTACCGTTCCTGCCGAAAAAATAATTGTTCGCTCAACTGGCGGAAGGGCGCGCAATTTAAAACTGAGTTCGGTAATAATTCCCAGCGAACCAAAACTTCCCGTATAAAGCTTGCATAAATCATAGCCTGCGACGTTCTTGACGACTTTGCCTCCGGCGCGTGTTGTTAAGCCATATGCGTGAACGACCTGCATTCCAATCACCCAATCACGCGGTGTCCCGAACGCACTACGCATCGGGCCTGAACTCGCAGTGGCGACGATTGCTCCGAGCGTGGCGCCTTCGTCGTTACTGAATGGATCAAGCGGAATCCATTGCCGATGAGTGGCGGCTTGTTGATTAAAACCGTAGAGCGTACATCCCGATTCAACTGTCGCCGTTAAATCAGCGGGTTCATATTCCAGTACACGATTCATCTGTGCGGTTGAAAGAATTAAATTAGCGCGGACGGGAGGATTCCCCATATCGAGCCAGGTTCCCGCACCTGCCGGAATCACAGTCAAACCTTCACTCATCGCAAAGCTGAGCATTTCGCTCATTTCTTTAACCGAGTGCGGCAAAGCAATAGCGCGTGTCGGTTCACCTGCGACGCGAAAATGTCCGCCAATGGCCAGCAAAGCGCGATCTATTCCAAATGATTCAGTCAATTTTTGATGAATGATTTCAGGGGATTTTTCTTTGGTTGTTACTTCTGCGCGTAAATTATTCATTCGTTAATTTTTGAGAGGAAACAGTTGCGGACTTCAGCGCGTCAATCGCTAAAATTGCGCAATGTTCTTTGTTGCGCGGTAATGTTTCTAATGCTTTTGTGACGTCGTACGGCTTCAATGCCAGCGCCTCTTCAATCGCCAGGCCTGTCACCATTTCAGTTAAAACAGAGCCAGCAGCAAGACTGGGCGGGCACCCTTGCGCCTGAAAACTGGCGGCAATAATTTTGTTGTCTTCGACTTTTAAATACAGATGCAACAAATCACCACACACCGGATTTGTCGCTTCACCCTTTAACGATGGGGCTTCCATCACGCCAACGTTGCGGGGGTTTTCCAGATGATCAAGAACCTTTGGACTATACATGAAGCAGGTTTCGGGTTTCGGGTTTTAGGTTTCAGGGGAAATTAGAAAATTCTTTTTCTTTAAGTTCCAAAACTCGAAACTTTTTTCGGAGCAATTCGCCGTAGTTTTTCGACGACGGTTGGCAGCGTTTCAAGTAAATAATCTACGTCTTCTTTCGTCGTATCTTTGCTCAAACTGAAGCGCAATGAACCGCGCCCTGAGCTATGATCCAATCCAATCGCAGTCAAAACATGTGAAGGTTCAACCGAACCGGAAGCACAGGCCGAGCCAGTCGAAACGGCGATTCCTTTTAAATCCAAACTAATCATCAACCCTTCGCCTTCGCAATGATCGAAGTTGAAATTCGCAATATGAGGGACGCGGCATTCGGCGTCTCCGTTGCGTGAAATATCAGGAATTCCTGCAATCAGTTTAGCTTCGAGATAATCACGTAATTCGGTGACACGACGCATAAAATCTTCGAGATGCAATCGTTCTAATTCGCAGGCTTTGCCAAGCGCGACAATCATCGGGACGCTTTCTGTTCCTGAGCGGCGATCCCGTTCCTGATGACCTCCCAACGATTGCGGTTGTAATCTGACGCCACGCCTGATAAATAAGGCTCCAATGCCTTTCGGCGCGTGAATTTTATGACCTGAAATCGAAAGCAAATCCAAACCTAATTCGCGGACATCTACGGGAATTTTCCCGACCGATTGCACAGCATCTGTATGAAAATGTAAATGCCGCTGTCCGGCCTGTCGTCGCTGTTTGACGATTTCTCCGATTTGTTTCAGCGGCTGAATTGTGCCGATTTCGTTGTTCACGTGCATCACGGAAATCAAAACCGTTTCATCTGTTAACGCGGCTTGCACGTCATCAACCCGAACAATGCCATCGCTGTACACGGGTAAATACGTGACATTCCAGCCTAAGCTTTCTAAATATTTGCACGAATTCAGCACGGCAGAATGTTCAAATTGCGACGTAATAATGTGCTTGCCTTTATTCGCGTGCGCTTCGGCAATTCCTTTCACTGCTAAATTATCGGCTTCGGTTCCACCAGCCAAAAACACAATTTCATTCGCCGTCGCATTGATTAATTGCGCCACCTGATGCCGCGCTTCTTCGACCACTTGTTTCGCGCGCTGTCCCCATTGATGCGTGCTGGAAGCGTTGCCGTAAATTTCTGTAAAATACGGGAGCATCGCCTGCACAACCTGATCGTCTACGCGAGTCGTTGCGCTATTGTCGAGATAAACTTTGTGCGGAGTTGAAGACATAAAATTTCAGACTAATGCTGTCAGACTTCAAGGATAAGTGGCGCAACCATTTTGTTCAAGTTGGTATGACTGAATTATTTGGGCAACGAGGATTGCGAATGCCTCATCTGACTTAACGCTTGGAAATTGCAACTTGCCTGTTGCCTTAAGTTGTTATAAAAAGCAGTTCCCCTTTTCTACTTTGGAGGCATTTTATGATCAGCCGGATCGCAGTGATTTTCTCTCTTCTGTTAATTTTTTCCTTTGACTCAATTGCACAACCACGCAGCAATCGCCCTGTTATTACCCGCAATCCTGAAGCGCAGGATTTACGTCCGCACGAACGCGGCTATCGGACCGGATACGAAGACGGATTCGATCAGGGTAAAGATGATTTCAACCGCGACCAGCCTCGTGATTTCAGCGCGAGCAACAATTATCAACGCGCTGATAATAATTACGATCAACGAATGGGACGGATTGAAGAATATCAGGACGGCTACCGCGCAGGATTTGAGCTGGGCTTCAACGACGGATATTTTGGGCGACCATTTTCAGTCTCAATCCCGAAAAATTTAACCACGATTGTAGTCGGTGCGGGAACTGTCGCATCGCGAGATAATTCACGCGAGAATCAGGGAAATCGAAGAGATCAGGAAAATATTGATTCGCGTGATGATCGTCGCAATTATCCACGTGGAGGCGAACGCAATGAAGGCGCAGGCAACGGACAACGAATCCCACAAACTAATAATCGGACAAATGATCGTGAAGCGGATTTTTCTATTCCTTCTGGCGACCAATTACGAATCCGCTTAACGTCTCCGCTCAATACAAAAACCAATCGTGAAGGTGATCAATTCACGGCTCGCGTCGTTAGCCCTTCAGCTTACGTTAACGCCACTGTAGTT
>JAYTCQ010000121.1:0-10140 GCA_043736395.1 Blastocatellia bacterium
CGCGGGTCTGAATTTATAAACCACGGAGAGCACGGGGGACACGGAGAAAGGCGCAACCGTTTGCGTCAGACTGCTTACTTGCCTGACAGTTCCCACTTCTGTCAAGAACCTCTGTGCGCCCTGTGGTTTATAAATTCAGACCCGCGTAAACCCGCCTGATCCGCCTAATCCGTGGTCTATTCTTCTTTAATACCCTCGCGCTTTATCCACGACATTCAGCAAAGGCAACCCGTTCGAATAACGTCGAACATTTTCCGCGACCAAAGCCATCAACCTGATTTGCCGGATTGGCGCATTGCCGGAATTGTGTGGCGTAATCACTAAGTTCGGGCAATCCCAGAAAGGATGATCGGGCGGTAAAGGCTCCGGCGTAGTTGCATCAAGTCCTGCGCCACGAATTTTCTTTTCCTTCAACGCTCTCACCAGCGCATCATTATCAACCAATCCGCCACGCGAAACATTTAAGAAATAGGCAGTCGGTTTCATTTTATTAAAGACCGCATCATTGAACATTTTATTGGTAATTTTGGTGTGCGGAGCCGCGCTCATTAACACATCTACCTGCGGAATCATTTCCATCAGCCAATCTGGTTCATGCAATTCTTCGACGAACTCTGGCTTTGGAATTGGCTTCGCATCCGTCGCCAGCACTCGCATGTTGAATCCGTAATGCAGCCGTAGCGCCGTATCCGAACCAATGCCGCCCATGCCGACAATTCCAATTGTCTTGTGGTAAAGATCGTCCAGCGGAACCGATGCATTTTTATATTTTCGCTCCTTAAAATTCGGAATCGAATCCTGCGCTAGTCCACGCGTCAGGCTGAGCAATAATCCAATCGCCGTCTCAGCAATCACTGGCGAAAAGATTCGCTGCATATTGCTGAGAACCAATGGATGTTCGATCATTTCCGGATACAACCATTCAACGCCTGCCGCCCACGTTTGCAAAAATTTCAGTTTTTTCGCACCCCCTAAACTTTCACGATCAATGTTGCCAAGAATCACTTCGGCATCGGCAATATGACGTTTGAATTCGGTGCGATCAGTGACGATTTGAAGTTCAATGTTCTTTCCAGCAGAGCGAATCTGTTCCGTTTCAGCGGGCGATAAATTAACAGAACAGAGAATCTTTATCGGGCCAGCTGGTGGTTTGGTTGCGACGCTCGCGAATGCTTCTGGCGTCGAAGCTATAGCGCCAGTCGTTGCGAGTCCAGCCAAAAAATTGCGACGTGAAAAATTATCTTCGATCATTTTTTCCTCCTTAAATTTTATGCCCATATTTTGGGTGGGCTTCCGCATTCATTTACAGAGCAAACACAAACAGACCATTCCCTGAAGAAATCGCCACGTATTGTTTGCCGCGAATCGCATAACTAATCGGATTGGTTACAATTTGAGCACCCGCCATGAAATTCCACAATTGCTTGCCAGTCGTCGCATCCAACGCATAGAAATTTCCTTCACGGCTTCCACCAAAAACCAATCCACCGGCTGTCGCCATGACACCTGCCATCACCCGTGTTGGTAACTTATACTCCCATTTTGGAAGCCCTGTCGTAATGTCCAATGCTTTCACTACGCCATAGCCGATGACCCCGGGAACATTGCGACCTTCGCCACCCATGAATAATTCTCCGGCGTGATACACCGTCTCTTCCTTCACAAAATATTGTGGATCGTTGTCAGCCGCCAGGACATAAAAGAGTTTTGTTTGTGGGCTGTAAGAAGGGCTGTTCCAGTTCGTCCCGCCCCAGATGCTGGGATACAAAAGCGTACCTTCCGTAGTTGGATCAATGTTAGGAAGCACAAGCGGTCTTCCTTTCGAATCCAACCCTTTCGCCCAAGTTTGCTTGATGTATGACTTACCGCGTAGAAATTCTCCGGTGGTACGATCCAGCACGTAATAGTAGCCGTTGCGATTAGCAATGACGACTAATTTTCGTGGGCGTCCATCAATGATTTCATCCAATAAAATCGGGATTTGATTTGCATCCCAGTCATGCGTGTCGTGCGGCGTAAATTGAAAATGCCACTTCAAGTTTCCTGTGTCGGCTTCCAGAGCGAGTAAACTGTTAGAAAATAAATTATCTCCAGCGCGACTGTCGCCATTCCAATCGGGAGCCGGATTTCCAGTTCCCCAAAAAATCAAATTCAAATTCGGATCATACGAACCCGTTAACCACGTAGGAGCGCCACCAGTTTTCCAACTCTCGCCTGCCCAAGTCTCATTCCCTTTTTCACCTTTCGAAGGAACCGTCCAAAATCGCCAAAGTTGTTTTCCGCTCTTCGCATCGTACGCATCAAGAAATCCGCGAATGCCAAATTCGCCTCCGGCCACACCGACAATAATTTTATCTTTGATCGCGAGCGGCGCTCCGGTCATCGAATACCCAGTTTTGTAATCGGCGACAACAACGTTCCATTTCATCTTGCCAGTTTTGGCATCAAGCGCGACCAGATGGGCATCAAAGGTGCATAAATACAGGGTATCATCAAGTATTGCCAGTCCGCGATTCGGCGTCCCGCAACAACCACGAACATCAGCGGGAGTCGTTCGACGATACGTCCAGAGGGGAACGCCTGTAGCCCCGTTCAATGCAGTTACGACATGTGGTTTCTCAGCCAGATAAATGATGCCATCCACGACCAACGGAGTTGCTTCAACTTTGCCGGGATCACGCATTTGATAGACCCAAGCTGTTTTGAGTTGCGCGACATTTGATCGGTGAATTTGTTTGAGCGGTGAAAAACGATGCGATTGATAGTTGCCTGAATAGGTTAGCCAATTCTGAGGTTCTGCGGCGGCATTGCGAATTCGCTCATGAGGAACTTGCCCCGCGCTTGTCAACACGAGCGAAATTAACCCTAAAACAACCTTCAGAAAAGTCATCGGATATGAGAATAACAGACAGGAAAAAGGGGACAGGAAAAATTTCGACTCTGTGATTTTCGCAGTACCCTCAAACTAAACAGAAGTGTCCTATTTTTTCTGCCCCCTTTTTCCTGTCTGTTATTGTTTCCTCTCTACTACTTTCTTGGTCCATAAATCGGAGCAGCTTTTCCAACCTCTAACGCTCCTAAATCTGGAGCTTTCCCTGAAAAATTATCATTCAAATTTGGCAGCTTGCATCCCGCATCCACTGCCGCGCTGTTCGGCTTCAAGCTGAAATCCATGTCGCCCATTACGTAAACTTTATGCGGCTGCGAAGGATCGGGCGGGTGGACATTTTTGAAAATATCGTAATAAACGTTGATGCCGTGGGCTTCTAATCCTGTCGCTTTTTGAAACTCTGACAACGTCTTAAATTTCTGCGCCGTTGCATTCGTCAACTCGTAATCGCGCAACTTTCCGCTTGCCGGAGCCGTCCAGACAAATTGTGGTTTGTCGCCGGGGTTCACACGATAACCGTTGTAATCCAAAGTCGAATACGCCGAAAAGCTTAAATTCCCAAACACAGGTTTGTCAGGATGATTCGTTCCGAGAATTAAATTATTTCGATAATGCCAATTTGAATATCCGCTGGCGTTACTGTTTTCGGTGATGAAAGTATTTTGATAAATCAGGACTCCTGCCGGGCTTCCGTTCCCTGTTTTCAAGGCTCCGCCCATTGGTACACTGTAAAGCACATTGCGATAATAATACGCTGGCCCGCCGAACAATGGCTGCGCGCTGATACCATGTTGCGCCGCATTAAATCCACGATTTCGCATCACGCGAATGTTATGGACTCCGCCATCCGATTCAATAAAATCATCCACCATCATGAAAATATCGTTGTTATAAATATCAATCGCGACGCCCTGTTTCGCAGCATCCGTCGGAGGAGTTCCGTAAGTGCTGATGCAAATTCCATCGTGAAAATAGGCGACGTAATTATGACAAATCACGTGGCCTTGCCCGTAGACTTTGATCCCAATGAATGATTTCAATTCCGTCGCTTTGTATTTTCCAAAGTTCGACCAGCCAATCAATCGGTTGCGATCATCGCGTCCGGTGATGTGATTGTCAGCAAAATAAAAATTCTTGGAGCCTTCATATTCATTGAAAATCGCTACGCCCACATCTTCGATGCGACAATTTCGCACGACTAATCCGCTGCATCCAATCAGTTCTTTGAGTCCCGCGTAGAAAGCAATATCCGTATTTCGAATTGTCAGATTTTCAAAATAATTGTAATCCGCCCCCATCACATCGAAGAGCCGATAATTTCCCGCGCCATCAAAAATCGCTTCGCCGTCGCCTGCGCCTTTGATGACTATTGGTTTTTCCGCAGTGCCTTTATTGGTAAAAACATAAGTGCCATCGAAAGGTACGCCGTACGTCGTGACGTAATTCATGCGATCCGCTTTGTAGAGTCCCGCGTGGACTAAAATCACATCACCAGGTTGTACCGGACGTTCGTGAACCGGAGCCCAATCGCCCGTGCCTGGGCCGTAATATGCTTCTTTCAATCCCTTGAATGAAGGTTCGATTCTTTTGCCTTCGTAATCTGGAGGATAAACATGCAGCGTTCTTCCACCCTTATATTCCTTGGGTGTTTCACGTGTTTTCACATTCACCGCTTGCGAAGATTTTCCGGTCACACCATCAGGATCAGTCATCGTGAATCGGCATTCGTACGAAGTATTTTCTTCGAGGTCAAGAATGCTTCCCGCGAACATGCGCGGCGTCCAGTACTCTAAAAAGTTTCTGGCACGACCAACTTTTTCATCACCTAATCGAAGCAACGGCTGCGCATCTTTCCACGGCGTAGTTCCGACTTTGCGATACTGAACAGCAACATTTGCATTGCGATTTTCATCGCCGCTGATCTTCCATTCGAATCCAAGATTCAGCAGTGTTGATGGCTCGACGATGAATTCGCCGGAAGTTGTGACGTTCGATGTTTGGGCAAATGCTGAAGAAATAATCGTCAGGAGAATGAAAACGAAAAAGGGGAATTTTTGTTTACTCATATTATTTCGGAAAAGACTGGATTGATTTTTGAGTGAGAAACTCGAAATTCTTCGCGGCTCCGCCGCAGTCAGTACAGTACGGGGAGCGGTAGCGACCTGGTAAATGCCACGAGTTACCAAGTCGCTACGGCTCCCTGTACCGTACCGCGCCTACGGCGCGACACCTGATAACCTATAACTGCCTGACTTCGACTAAATTATTTTCCTCCTTCGCCACCACCACCGGATTCCTTAATTTCCTTCCAAAGAACGGAACTTCTATCTCAAACACATCGCCCGGCTGCGAATAAAACCCGCTCAAGCAACTTAGCGCCGACGCTCCGAAGTAATGAATATGCACATCGCCTGCGCGTCGAAAAACTTTGTACTTAAAATGATGATGCTCAAGATTTCCAATCGTATGCGACATATTCGCTTCCCCGGTGAGAACTTCGCCCGACCACGCGACTTCGCCGTCGCGTATCACACGCGCCTCGCCGCGCAGGTCTTCGGGCAAATCTCCAATAAAAATTTCAGGGCCGAACGAACATTGACGCAGCTTGGAATGCGCGAGGTATAAATAATTTTGTCGTTCAATTTTGTGATCGGAATATTCGTTGCCGATGGCATACCCGACGCGTAAAGGCTCACCGTTATCAGCAACGACATAGAGTCCGACGAGTTCAGATTCTTCGCCGCCGTCTTCGGCATACGCAGGAAGTTCAAGCGCCTGCTCAGGGGCTACAACGCATTGTCCATCACCTTTATAAAACCATTCGGGTGCCACGCCGATAGCGCCGGGAGCGGGTTTGCCGCCTTCGAGTCCGAGCTTGAACATCTTCATCGAATCCGTCAGCGTTTCAGTTTCCGCGCTCAACTTCGCGTGCATTGCATCGCGTGATTTTGCACCACCGAGATGCGTCAGGCCAGTGCCGGACACCATACAATGCGCCGGATCAGGATGATCCAGGGGATTTAATACTCGCTTGTCCGCGATCAATTTTTCGTAGTCAAATTTTTCTTTGCCCAACCGGGTTAGGACTAAATCCGACAGCTTCGTATTCGCACGAAAAGCGTCAAGCGCAAGCTCACGAACGCTCGCCGTATCTTTCAAGGTTGTGATGGATTGCCGATCAGAATTTACGATTCCGACATGCCGAGAATTTTGCTCGTCTAAAAATTGGATAAGATTCATTTGTGTAATTACTCCGGTGAAAAACCGGAGCAATCATCACATATCTTCGCTGATTTGTCAGATGCGAAAGCGGGGATCAGTAAATAAACGGTACTGCTTATTTTTTATTTTACGATGCCAATCGGAAAATCATTTCCAAAGCCATAGCTCGCTGGATATTGCGCGGTGCCTTTATATTTCGCCGTCACTTCCGGTACGACTTCCTGTAAATAAGCGTCTAATTCTTTGACCGTGATTTTCCTGTCACTCCCTTTGTCGGCTTTGCCGCTCAAAGCTTCCAGTAAAACATAGGTGAAGGTTCCGTGACCAAGCTGCTTAAATTCCGAAGCGAACTGTTCACTGCCGGAAGCCGTCAACCAATGTGTTCCAGTCGCGCGGGCGAGCTGCGCAATCGCTTTTTCTTCGGCGGCTCCACGCATGGCGACTTGATCCAATGCTCCGGCGGATTGACAGGCATCTAAAATGAAGAGCTGTTTTTGGGCTTTGATTTCGCGGGAATATTGCTGCATTAAAGCCGATGATAAACCTTTCTGCGCGAGTGCCTCATCTGCACCATACATTTGCGTCACATCATGAGGAACAATAAAAAATTCTTTCCGTTCATTCATGACGCCGTGACCAGCGTAGTAAAAAATGAACACATCCTTTGCTTGCGCGACGCTTTTCACTTTTTCCAGTTCATTCGTAATACCCACTTTCGTCGCCTGCGCATCGCCGATATAAATCGCATTCACACTGCTAAAGATTCCGGCGCTATGACTTTCAATCGCAGCCTTGAAAGCCGTCGCATCCGCCGTTGCATAATTCAAATTATATTTCGCATTTTTGTATTGATTGATGCCGATAATGACCAAATGCAAAGTGGAACCGGCGTTTTGTGTTACCGCCACTTTCGCCATTTTATTAGCTACCACAATATCATCGGGACGGCTTTCAGTTCGCTGTGAATTCAGGGAAATCGCACGGAACACGTTGTCGCCATCGCTCAGTTGAATCTCAAAAGTCTGCGATTTTTTCCTATCGAGTTTGTCGTCTTCAACACTGAGATTGCGCGTCCCCGTCCCGACAGCTTTGCCGTTATGAAAAAGGCGAATTTCGCTGATCCCATCATTCTCTGTTGAGGCTTCGACCGTTAATTTAATTCGTCCGGTTTTTGAATCGTAACGGCGCAACGCAGGTGCATCATCAGCCACAAATAAGTTACGCGCGTCAATGTCCACTGGCGGTAAAATCTTTGTGAGCGGCGGCGACTTCAAACTTTTAATATCATCTTTTTTCGGTTCAGGATTTGGGGAAGGTTCTTCGATAAATAATTGCGCTAGCAAATTTGGAGTGTAGTATTTTTCTGAGAGAGCTTCTAACGCGATAATCTCTCGACCTTTAGTGTAGTAAAGTTGTTTGAGCATTCCTTCTGAGGCATCAAAACGACCATCGGGAGCAAGAATTGCCCAATCATCAGTTTTTGCGGAAAGGATGACGTCAGCCAGTTTTTGATGACCTGAAGTTCGATACAACTTGATCGCATTGTCATCAAATTTCGCATAGACGCCAAAAAATCCTTTTTGACCAACATCCGCTGATTTCCTGATGTTGGAGCCTTCCACCATATTCAATTCAAGCGCTTCCATCCTTTTTTTCAACTGAGGATTTTTGTCAAAGTATTCCTGCGCATAATCCTGTTTTCGGATCGCGCCTGTCTGCCGATTGATGAAAACAATAAACTGACGATTACTATTGGAATATCCCACTTCCTGTTGATCCAGAAAAAAGGGATAGTGGCCTAACGGATTTTCTTTATCTGTTTTTTCCCACAATTTCTTGCCCAATTGAAGGTCAATATAAACTGCGTACGAATCATTATCCTTCGTGTGATCGAGACCAAAAAAGTATCGTCCTGTCTCATCCGTGATGCCCCATTTAAACCCTCCCGAACCTAACGGCTTAACCACGCCTGTCGCCATTTCGCAAACAAAAAGCTGGTTCGCCGTGTCACTCACGATGACATATTGATTGTTGGCTGAAATAGCAACATGGTAAGGATTTCCTACCGCAAATGTTTTCTTGATTTTGTTAATACTTCGCGCTTCCGCGACCTGCACTTGATCCTGCTCAGTTCCCCACACCACCAAAGTTCCATCGGGCGAAACGTTGGCCACCGACTCGCTGATAAACTTCATGATTCTTGATTTTGCATTCGTGAGTCTTTGAATCCGGGCATGACCATCCACCCACGAAAGACTCCACGGCTTTGCATTATCATCACCCGCCGCAACAAAACCTTTCCCATTCAAAGCCGCATAAACATCAGTGGGAGAGAATACGTCCATTCCAAATTGACGAATTAATTGCTTGCTCTTGAGATCGTACTTGACCAGCCGATTATCAGTACTGCCTGCGAAAACTTCTTTTCCATCCGATGAAATCTGAAGATGTTTGAATTGCGGATTCGTTGGTGAAAATTCAAGGAGCTGCGCAGCTTCTGAAAGTCCAACGGAAAAAACCTGACTTTTTTCTGAAAAAATCAGACGATCACTTTTTGGGAAAAACTGATATTGAAAGATTAGAAACCGGGGACTATCTAGATTATAACCATTTACCTTCACGTCCTGTTGCCCAATAACTTTTAGCGTATTTGGATCAACCCAAATAAGTTGATAGATTTTTTCGTCTTCAGTTTTTCCGTCAAGTATCGCAATTTTGAATAAATTTCCAGTAGGAGATATTTTCTGATATTGCTCATTTTCTGGTAACGTTTTTAGACGTTCGCCAGTCGTGGTTGAAATTAAAGCTGACTGAAATGTTTCTTTTCCCAGCTCGCCGAAATTAACCATCAACAGCAGTTTTGAACCATCCGCAGAAAGCGAAAGTGATTCAACCTGCTGCGCTTTCGGCCAGTTAAAAAGTTGACTTATTTCACCTGAAATGAGGTTTACTTTTTTAATTTCCCCACTGCTAAAATCTCCGGTATAAGCAAATTTGCTGTCAGGTGACACGAGGACGTGCCAGCTGCCAATGCCGCCGGAAAGATCGCGTTCAAGCGTCAGGGTTTCCGTATTAATCATCGTCAGAGTTCCGCCTCCTGACACTAAGATTCGCTTTCCATCAGGGGTGAATTGACAGCGCGAATATCGTATTTTTTTTGGATGTCGCCACGTTTTCAGCAATGCACCCGTCTGAAAATCCCAAATTTTTAATTCTTCATCAGCCAGAGAAATGGCTAGTTTCTTATCTTCTGAAACATCAACATCATAAACGCCGGTGATGGCATGATGACCGACAGGGATTACCAGCTCAGGCGTTTGCGCCATCACTGCGATTGTAAAAATAACGAAAGTAATAAACGTGAATATTTTTGACATAAATTAATTAAGCTGATGGACAGAGGAACTGGAAAAGATTGAAGCAAAGAAATTTTTATTTCACGATGCCAATTGGAAAATCATTCCCGAAACCATAGCTCGCCGGATATTGCGGAGTACCCCGGTATTTCGTGGCGACTTCAGGAACCATTTCCTGCAAATACGCGTCAATTTCTTTGACGGTGATTTTCCGGTCATTGCCTTTGTCCGCTTTGCCATTCAAAGCTTCGAGTAAAACATAGGTGAAGGTTCCGTGTCCGATCTGCTTAAATTCCGAAGCGAATTGTTCACTCCCGGAAGCTGTCAGCCAATGCGTTCCGGTTGCGCGTGCGAGCTGCGCAATTGCTTTTTCTTCGGCGGCTCCGCGCATGGCGACTTGATCCAATGCTCCGGCGGATTGGCAGGCATCTAAAATGAAGAGCTGTTTTTGGGCTTTGATTTCGCGGGAATATTGCTGCATCAACGACGAAGATAACCCTTTTTGCGCCAGAGCTTCATCTGCTCCGTACAACTGCGTGACATCATTCGGGACGATGTAGAATTCTTTTTTCTCCGTCATGACACCGTGTCCGGCGTAATAAAAAATAAACACATCACGCGGCTGAGCGAGGGCTTTAATCTTGTCCATTTCACTGGTGATATTCGCTTTCG
>JAYTCQ010000122.1:0-6560 GCA_043736395.1 Blastocatellia bacterium
CGTCGATGAAATGTTCCGCCCTTACTTACGTTTGCATGAAGGGCGGGAGCGACAACTTCAAGTCCATACAGTCGCTAAAAATCCGGCACCTGAAATCCCGCTTCCGGTCGAAAATTTTTTGCAGGTTATCGTCCCCAAAGCCGCTGCGATGACACCGCCCCCCTCGCCCCGTGAAGTGCGGGAAGAATTACTCGAATTGCGCGCTGAGGTTTTCCATCTGGCACGAACGAAAGGGCTTCAAACACTCATGGTGTGTGGGGTCGAATCCGGGGTCGGAACCAGCTTTGTCGCCGGACAATTAAGTCGGCTATTGGCAGAATTTATTCGAATGAAAATAGCGCTTCTGACCGTCATCCCGAATCGCGATCAAAAAATCTCCCGGTTCGGTCGCCGAACGGAATTGTTGCCTCAAATTCATTTTTTGCTGCGTCGGACGGAATTACCGAACCTGGCGGAAATCGCTTCATCCAATGGAAACATTTCGCTGTCAGAATTCTTGGGCAGTTGCGACACGCCGGAAGTCATTCGCCAGATGAAAGAAGAATTTGATTTGATAGTGATTGATGCCCCGGCAATTGATGCGTTTAGCGAAACGGCATTACTCGCTGCTTTGATGGACGGTGTGGTTTTAGTAGCTGAACCACACGTCACGCCGCTACGGCGTCTGGATCGTGCTTATAAACGCCTCGATAACGCGCAGGCAAATATTTTAGGAATGGTTTTTAATCGGTAACATCGGCTCTGAACCCGTGTCTGTCGTGTGAAGCAAACACGCGGCGGGGTCAACTAACAGTCGAAGTGGAATAACAAGAAACAGCTTTGGTATGGTCAGAAACCCCGGACTTGATCCTGGGAGAAGTGTTGCCAAAAATCGCTCAACTGACCTTTCAAATGAATGCCAGAGCCTCAATGAAGGAGAGGGATAATTGTGATCCGGTCAGTACGATCTTCGCTACTTGTGACGCATCGTTTACTTGATCTTGCAGCGCTCGGATTGGCTTTTATGGGAGCCGCCACGCTGACCTCACCTGGATCGGTACAAACGGTCAGCCGTTCTGTGCTGTCGCGTGAACCGCATGTGTTTCTGTCACTCGCCGTTCTGCTGATTAGTTGGAGTGTGTGTCTATCTTCACTCTGGCTCTATCACTCAAAACGACTGGCGAACTGGCGTAATGAATTAGCCGATGTGCTCAAGGCCGTCAGCCTTTGCACGCTGATTCTTTCAACCGCTGAATTGATTCTGCAATGGCAAACGGTGACGCGCTGGGTGCTGGTGAGCTTCTGGGGGCTGGCATCTGTCCTGCTGTTTCTGGTGCGGTTAATCAAAAAATATACACTCCGTCAGTTTCGCTCGCACGGGCGTAATTTGCGTCGCGTCGTGATTGTTGGCACTGGCCCGCGCGGTCAGGAGCTGGCGAAGATGATTCACGATCATTTCGAACTTGGTTACAGATTGGTCGGATTCATTGACAACGTCGAGCAGCCCGGTGTCATCGGCACACTGGATCACATGGCCGAAATTCTCCGCGACAATGTCGTGGACGAAATGATGATCGCCCTGCCGATCAAAACCTTTTACGAAGAAATGGAAACCATCGTTCAGGTGGGCGCGGATCAGGGAATCACCGTGCGGTTGCATTCGGATTTATTCTCTGTCCGATTGACGCATGCCGTCGCTGAGCAGTTAGACGAAACGCCTATTCTGTCACTTTATACCAGCCCGGAATACGGCTGGGGATTTGCGTGTAAACGAATGATGGATTGGGTTGGCGCAGCAGTTCTGCTCGTTTTGCTCTCGCCGTTGTTATTACTTATTGCCTGCCTGATTAAGTTGACTTCGCGCGGCCCGATATTCTTTGCGCAAGAACGCCTCGGATATAACAAACGCCTGTTTCGCATGTACAAATTCCGCACGATGGTGGTGGACGCACCGCAGCTTCAGGCGCAACTCGAACACTTAAACGAAGTCGCCGGGCCAGTTTTCAAAATCAAAGATGATCCACGGGTGACACCGCTGGGACGCTTTTTACGCAAGACCAGCCTAGATGAATTGCCGCAGCTCTTCAATGTGCTGATGGGGGATTTGTCATTGGTTGGGCCACGTCCTTTGCCGCGCCGTGATTACGATCGCTTTGAAAAATATTGGTTCAATCGTCGCTTCAGCGTGAAGCCGGGCATCACGTGCATCTGGCAAGTGTCAGGGCGCAGCAACACCGACTTCGATCATTGGATTCGGCAGGATTTGGAATACATCGACAAATGGTCACTTGCGCTGGATTTGAAAATTCTGCTCAAAACTATTCCCGCCGTCCTGCGCGGAACAGGAGCAACTTAATGGCTGACCAGAGGCCGGACACAACCAATAATCTTGCCCTCGCTCGCACGGGAGGAAGCCTGACCGTGACGACTTTGCGGGCAGGATTATTGGTGGTTTCACTTGGACTCGGCGCGCTTATGGCAACCGTGATGACATTGCCCGCGACGTGGGGCGTATTGGTGTTGCTTGCGGTTTGCGGGGCCTTGGGGATGAGCGTTTGGGTAGCGATGCGACTCCCTGTCGTGCCGATTTTACGGGTCGCTCTGCTCGCAAGTTTTTGGTTTCGATTAGAAATTAATTTATTTCCGGTGATCAAACAAGGACACGAAACACCGCTCGGATTTGTTATCTCGCTCGGAATTTTGCTGAGCATAATGTTGTTAGTGGCATTTATTTTCACTCGCATTCAGGGAAGCGAACGGGGCAATGTATTTCCAACTATTTTTACCGGAACCGCTATCGTTCTCTTTGCGCTGGGCGTGCTGTCTGTGATGCAGGGAGCCGACAAGTTACTCGGGTTATATGGGTTGTGGTGGCAGGTGACCGAGTTGCTGATTTGTTATGTCGTAGCCGTGCATTTTCGTTCGAATATTTTGTTGCGACAAGTTGTGATTTGCTTCGCTGTGGCCATTTTGCTGAATTCTATTTTAGGCATTTTGCAGTATCTGGAGCTGTTCGGTGGCTGGGCCTTGCTGGGCGCTACCACCGGAGATCGTTTGATGAAAATCCCGGGCGCAGAAGTTTCGCGCGCGTCCGGATTGTTGGAGGCTGCGAACAGTTTTGGCTGGGCGCTGGTGAGCTTCAGCCCGTTCGTACTCGCTCCCGCGTTGCTGGCCAAAGATGCATTACCGCTGTGGATGCGCAGGCTTTGTCTGGCAGCATTTTTTGGCGGAACTGTTTCGCTCTTACTGACTTTTTCACGCGGAAGCTGGATGGCGTTTGCTCTCACCATGCCACTGTTTGCGGTGCTTGTCCTGAGTGCGCTGCCGGCCCGGGAACGGGGAAGAATGATGGGCAGATTGGGCGGAGCCTTGTTGGCTTTGGTGCTGTGCTGTCTGCCGTTTCTCCAGCCCATCTCGGCACGCTTGCTGGGCGATGACGAGGGGGCGGCAGAATCGCGACTGCCTTTGATGGAAGTGGCGGTGACGATGATTCGGGATCGTCCGCTGTTAGGTGTCGGGCTGAGCCAATACGAAGCCGAAATGCGCCGTCATGATCGGACGCCGGATTTTATTTCTGACGCCTTTCCGTATCCGGTTCACAACCTTTTTTTGCATGTGGCGGCAGAGGCGGGAATTCCAGCGCTCCTGTGTCTGTTGACGATGGTTGGCATCGCGCTGTTTTACGGATGGAAGGCGTGGCGTCGCAAAAGCCCGGAACATGCCTTACCACGCGCTGTGGCAGGTGGGCTGATCATCGGGACGCTCGCCTATCTCATCACTGCTTTGAAAGAACCAAGTTCATTTGATTCAGGGCAAATTCGCAATCTTTTTTTGCTGTGCGGATTGCTCATCGCCACCGAACGCGCGTCAGGCGGGTACGGAATAGAAAAAGAAGTCAGGAGTGAACAGGGATGAATACGGCGATTACTCAAAGTAATTCTGAAATTCAGAACAACACTGCACTGCTGCGGCGTGCCGCGTGGCTGGTATGGGCCGGGGTTGTCAATGTCGCCAATAGTGTCTTGCTCTGGATGGTGATGGCGCGATGGCGTGAGGCTGCCGAAGTCGGACGCTTCACGGTTGCGATCAGCATTTACCTGACATTCACCGCGCTATGTTCATTAGGCTTAGGGCCGTATCTGGTCAGCGAAATTACGCGCCGCAAGGAACATCAGGAATCACATCTAAACTTTATTGCCAGCGCATCCGCTTTTTTGGTGTTCGTCTCTTTCATCGCGATGGTCTTGATGTGTGCGACCGGGCTGATGGTGAGCGAGTCGAGTGAAGTGCGATTCACAACTGCCTTGCTGAGTTTGGCGTTGCTGCCGACGGGATTGGTGGTGGTTGCTGAAGCCGTCTTCATCGCGAGTGGAAAAACGCGAGTGATTGCGCTCGCAACAACGGCTGAAAATGTCTTTCGGACTTTGGTTCCGTTGCTTTTGATCATGGCAGGTTATCGGTTGGCCTGGATCGGATTGTCCTTCGTAGGCGCGCGCGGATTGGCGTGTTTGGTGTATGCGCTGGCAGCTCGCGGGACGTGGTCACATTTACTGTCAGCGAGGCGTAAAGAAATTTTAGCGTTGATGAAAGTAATGCCGACCTTTGCGGGCATCACAATTTTCTCGGCGCTGCATTGGCAAATCGCCGCGATTTTGCTGGGACGATTTGGCAGTGAAATCGCAGCGGCGCAATACGGCGTGGCTTCGCGTTTCCTGATTCCGGTGGCCGTCTTGCTGGCCAGTTATACGAGCGTGCTGCAACCGGAAGCGACGCGCCGGGCGGCGGTTTCGTTGACGGCATTGGGCGAGTTTCTGTCGCACTATTTGCGGCTGGTGTTGATGTTGGCGTTACCGTTTGTGGCGGGCATCTGGTTGCTCAGCCGTGAAGCCTTGACGTGGTTATTTGGCGCATCGTACGGCGAGGCGGCAGTCGCGCTGGGCTTACTTGGCGCGAGCGCGTTACCGCTGAGTTTGGTCATGCTCGTCGCCCGCGGATTGGTGGCGACAAATCATCAGCGCATAGATTTGCTGGGCAATGTCGCAGGCGTCGTGACGTGTTGTTTGGGTTGTTTGTTTTTGATTCCGCGCTTCGGAGCGACGGGAGCCGCCGCCGCACAATTGCTTTCGATGATGGTGCTGGCGGGAATTGAAATCGTCTATGCCGGTCGTTATCTCTTCAAAATCGAAATCGGAAAAACTCTGTGGTTATGCGTCGCGCCACTGCTCGTGATGAGCGCGGTCGTGTGGCAGGCGCGGGCCTGGGGATTGTGGAGCGCCGTGCTGCTGGGAGCAATGATTTACTTCGCTTTGTTATGGCTGTTTCATCGCCGCCCTGTACTGGCAATTTGATCGGACGTCAGAGGAGCGAGAACTAAATTTATGCAGAATTTGAAAGAACAATCGGTCACCGTACGCCCCGTCTATTCATCAGACGCAGCGGTCACCGCTCCTCGTATTTTAATAGTCGGGCCACATCGCACCCGCACGTTAGGCGGTATTAGTACGGTGATTGACGGGTTGCTACGAGCGGCGCCGAAAGCTGGATATAAAGTTCAGCATATCGCTTCGCAGAATGACGAGTACCGGGGGGTGAAAAAATTGTTGCTCGCGACAGCGGCGTTGTTGCAATACGTGCTGAAGATAATTTGGTGGCGTCCGAATCTGACGATGATTCACGTTGGCAGCAATGCGAGCCTTTATCGTAAAGCGATATTTATCAGCGTGGCGGATTGGTTGGGGCAACGTGTCGTGACGCATTTTCACGCGGGCGATTTCGATCACTACTACGAACAACAGAGCAAGTTGGGGAGGCGATTTATTCAGACCAGTTTGCGGCGAAGTCATAAGTTGATTGCGGTATCACAAGCAACGGCGCAACGCCTGCGACAACTCTTGCCAGACGCAGAAATCCTGATGATTCCAAATGGAATTAAGACACAGGAATTTGCTCCGATAGATCGCGAACGTGATCAATGTATACGAGTCCTGTTTGTCGGCGGGATGGGAAAATTCAAAGGAGAACGTGATTTGATTCAGGCGTTGGGATTGGCTGTGAAACTTGCGCCACAGCTTCGATTTTCGTTGTTAGGACATGGCTCGGAAGGAATGAGAATGCTTTGTGATGAACATGGAATTCTCTCGCGTCTTGAACATCTCGGCCCTGTCCCACACGCCGAACGCGCACAATTTTTTCGGAACGCGGACATTTTTGTTCTGCCAAGTTACGGCGAAGGAATGCCGATGGCGGTGCTGGAAGCAATGGCAGCGGGGTTGCCAGTCATCGCTACAAACGTAGGCGGCATCCCTGAACTGATTACGCACGGCGCAGAAGGTTTTTTGATCAGCCCGGGAAATGTTCAGGATTTGGTCGAGCGGATTGTGCGGTTAGCAAGTGATGAAAATCTTCGATTACAAATGGGTCAATTGGCACTCGATAAAGTGCAGCAATTTGAGGAGCAGCACGTGATGGAACGACTGCTGCAAGAATTGCGAACGGATGAGGGGTCATCGAGTGTTGGTAGTCCCGCCTTCAGGCGGAATTAACTGGATGATCACGGAAATTCCGCCTGAAGGCGGGACTAC